>JBOHZI010000034.1:0-14111 GCA_050738295.1 Gammaproteobacteria bacterium | reverse complement strand
ATTATCGTCACGGGCGGCGCGGGGTTTATTGGCTCCAATCTTGTGCATGCGCTCAATGCGCGTGGCACGAGTGACATCGTGGTGGTGGACGACCTGACCGACGGCACCAAGTTTGCGAATATCGCCTCCGCGCAAATCAGTGACTACGATCATTACGAACGCTTTCTGGAGCGCATCGAAGACGACCAGTTGAGCGGGCGCATCGAGGCCATCTTTCATCAGGGCGCCTGCTCTGACACCACCGAGTGGAACGGGCGTTACATGATGGACGTGAATTACCGCTATTCGCGCATCCTGTTCGAGTACGCGGTCGCGCGCGGCATTCCTTTTATTTACGCCTCGTCCGCCTCGGTGTACGGCGCGGGCGAGCACTACGTCGAAGACCCCGCCAACGAAGCGCCGATTAACCTCTACGGCTATTCCAAGACGCTGTTCGATCGTTACCTGCGCCGGCGTTTGCCCGCAGTGCGTTCACCGGTGGCGGGCTTTCGTTACTTCAATGTGTACGGTCCGCGCGAGCAGCACAAGGGGCGCATGGCGAGCGTGGCCTGGCACTTCAACAACCAGATCGCCGAGGCCGGGCGCTGTCGCCTGTTTGCCGGCAGTGACGGGTACGGCGATGGCGAACAGCGCCGCGATTTCGTGCATGTGGATGATGTAGTCGCGGTGAATCTGTGGTTCCTCGACCATCCCGGACACAATGGCGTATACAACTGTGGCACCGGGCGCAGCCAGAGCTTCAACGATGTTGCCAATGCGGTAATTGCGCATCACGGGCGCGGAAAGATCGAATACATCCCGTTCCCCGACGATCTGCGCGGGCGCTATCAGAGCTTTACCGAAGCCGATCTCACGCGTCTGCGCGCGACGGGGTGCGATGTCGAGTTCCGCACCGTCGAGGCCGGCGTTGCGAATTACCTCGACTGGATGCAAGCCGCCGCATGACCCGAACCCGGGTGCTGGTGGCCGCACCCAGTTGGGTGGGCGACTTGGTGATGGCCTGCACCCTGTTCAAACTGCTCAAGACGCAAAGTCCCGAAGCCCCGATTGACGTGCTGGCTCCGGCGTGGGCCTTGCCGCTCGCCGCGCGCATGGCCGAGATCGACACGGCCATCGAACTGCCTGCCGGCCATGGCGAAGTGGCGCTCGGCGTGCGCTGGCGCCTCGCCCGACAGTTGCGCGAACGGGCTTATTCTCACGCCTATATTTTGCCGCGCTCGGCCAAGGCGGCGCTGGTGCCGTGGCTCGCACGCATTCCCCGGCGTATCGGTTACCGCGGTGAAATGCGCTACGGTCTGATCAACCGCATGCACCGGCCGAACCCGGCCCACGAACGGTTGGTTGAGCGCTATGCGGCATTGGCCTTCGAGCCGGGTGCGCCGCTGCCCGAATCTTTGCCTTCACCAGTGTTGACGAGTGATCCCGCGGCGCGGCGCGATGTGCTCGAACGATTGCATTTGGAGCCCGGTCAGCGCCCGATCATCCTCTGTCCCGGCGCCGAGTACGGGCCCGCCAAGCGCTGGCCGATCGAGTCCTACGCCGCGCTGGCAATGCAATTGTGTGACCGGGGTCGTGTGGTGTGGGTGGTCGGTAGTGCTCGCGAACGCGCGCTTGCCGACCACATAGCTGCTGCCGCGCCGGAAGCGCGCAATCTGGCCGGCGAAACGACTTTGGTGGAGGCAGTGGACGTACTTGCCGAGGCGAGCGCCGTGGTGTGCAACGACTCGGGCCTGATGCACGTGGCCGCCGCACTGGGTCGCCCGCTGGTGGCGCTCTACGGGTCTTCGAGTCCGCGTTACACACCGCCCGCGACGCCGGATGCGCAAATCATTTATCACGACCTCGAATGCAGCCCCTGCTTTGCGCGCGAATGTCCGCTGGGGCATTTCAATTGTCTGCGCGGGGTCACGCCGACCGAGGTGATGGACGCGCTCGAACGGCTCGGCTAAGCGATCTTTTCCTGGTACATCTCGATGCTGGAGAGCACTTCGGCGAGTGCCTTGTCACGTCCGCCCCAACCTTCGAGTTTCACCCATTTGCCCGGCTCGAAGGCCTTGTACTGGGAGAAGAAGTGCTCGACCTGGGCCTTGAATCCGCCGGGTAGATCGTCCACCGATTGTGCCTTACCGAAGCCGGCATATACGCCGGAGACCGGAACCGCGATGATCTTGGCGTCCTCGCCTTTCTCGTCGGTCATATTCAACATATCCACCGGGCGGACTTCGATCATGCAGCCGTGGATCAGCGGCAGCGGCGTTACTACCAGCACGTCGAGTGGATCGCCGTCGCCGCACAGTGTGCCGGGAATCAGGCCGTAGTTGGCGGGATAGACCATTGAAGTGCTCAGGAAACGGTCCACCGCGAGCAGTCCGGTCTTCTTGTCGAGTTCGTATTTCACCGGCGCGGTCTGTGCGGGAATCTCAATGATGGCATTGAGTTCTTCTGGCGGGTTGGCACCGGGGCCGATCTGCTTGAAATCCATATGCGGGTTCTCGTGAGCAACAACGCACATTTTAGCGTGTACTTTTGGTCCTGAATGGCGATTATGCGAATTTTCTGTTACTTTTCTTTGTTCGCACGACTTTTCACGTGAGCCTATGAACAAGACGCCTCTTGTCTGCCTGCTGGGTGGCCTGAGTCTGGGACTGCTGGCGGGTTGTCACAGCCGCTCATCGGCGCCACCGACCGGCCCGACCGCACCTGTGCCCCACACCATTGCGGCGGCATCCACGGCACCCTCCGCCCTGTCGGCTCCCACCATGGCCTCGGCGCCGTCCACCCTGTCGAGCCCCAAGATCGGTGCACCGCTGGCTGCGATGGCCCGCCGGGTGCAAGCGGCGTCCACGGGCAGCGCCGCAAAAGCGTTGTCGAATCGCCGGGCGCACATTGACGCGGCGGGACGGATTCAGGTTTATGTTCATGTCAGCTCGTTCGGCGACACCGTGTCACAGAGCCTGCAACAAGCGGGAGCAAAAATGGATCGCGGTGTGGCGAGCATGAGCGTGTATCAGGTCTGGGCAAGTCCCGCTGCACTCGCACGCATTGCAAAATTGCCGACCGTCACCCGCATTACATTGCCGGCTTACGGCTTTCCCAAATAGTTACTTTTTTACAGAGGCTACACATGAAGATTTCAAGATTAACGATGGGTATCGGCGCCGCCGTCCTGTTTGCCGTCGCCTGCGCGGCGCAAGCCGGCAGCCTGTCGCCGGCGCTGGCACATCTGGCTGCCAATTACGCCCGGTCTCCCAACTCGGTGCAAAGCTTTGTCACGCACCCGGGCGCCCGACCCTCTGTTTTCGACCCGCGGGTAGATGCCACGGGTGCGGTACAGGTTTACATTCACTACCGGGCCGGGCAACGTCCGGCCAATGCGGCGCTCTACGTGTTGGGCGCGACGCAGATTCGTGCCGCATTGGGCGTGGTTCAAGCCTGGGTGCCGATTGCGCACCTCAACCAGCTGGCCGCTCTCGGTGGTGTGACCCGTGTGGGGTTGCCGGCCTACGCCATCGTGCGCGGTGCCTCACCGCAGCCGCAGGCTGATTCCTGCACGGCGGTGACGAGCGGGCTCCAGATCGACAAGGAAGGCATTGCCGCCCAGAACGTCCAGCCGGTGCTGGATCAGGGCATCACCGGCAGCGGCGTCAAGGTCGGCATCATTTCGGATGGCGTTGATTGCAAGGCCAAATCACAGGCCGCGGGCTATCTGCCGAACAATATCTATGTCGACCCCGGTACCGGCTTACAGGGCAGCGGCGACGAAGGCACGGCGATGCTGGAAGAAGTGCATGCCGTTGCACCCGGCGCCACGCTCGGGTTCTGCGGGCCAGGGACGTCCGTCGATTTCGTCACCTGCTACAACGACTTCGCCACCTGGGGCGCCGATATCATTTCCGATGACTTGGGGTTCCCCTCTTCGTTCTTTTTCAACGATCCGAAAGGCGATGCGTTCATCTCGGGCATTCAGCAGTTTGCGCAGACTAATCCCGATATTTCTCTGGTGACCGCGGCGGGCAACGACCGGCAGGATTATTACCAGGCCGACTATGCACCCAGCGCAGCCAGCTCCCCCATCGGACTTACTCCTAACGGAGGGCGCACTTATAAATCGGTCATGGATTTCGGTGGGGATGCCTACCAGACGGTTAGCGTGCTGAATGTGCCGGCTGGCTTCGAAGCGTATTTTTTGCTGACCTGGGACGATCCGCTCAACGGGCCCTACGACGACCTGGATCTGTATCTGCTGGACAGCAGCAACACTATCCTGGATTCCAGCACCTTAGACCAGACAGGCGGTGCCAACCCGCCGGAGGAAGCCGTTGATTACACGAACAGTTCCGGCGGTGCGCAGACGCTCAAGCTGGTGGTGATGTGTTATGTGTGCAACAAGACTCCGAATTTGCTGGTCAAGCTCACCGGTACGCTGGATGGCGCGGGCAGTTTTGCCTCGCGGACCGATGGCGGTGTTTATGGTCAGGCGGCTCTGGCCGAAGAAATATCGACCGCGGCGGCGCATGTAAACAATACGCAAGGCACCAGTGCAACGGTCGAAAACTTCAGCGATACAGGACCTTACACCGGGGGCGACTGGCAGAATGGCACGACTACGGTGCCCAAGCCCGATATCACCGGTATCGATGGCGTTACGGTGAGCGGCGCCGGCGGGTTCGGCAGCCCTTTCTACGGTACCTCGGCGGCCTCGCCCAATGTGGCCTCGGTGATTGCCTTGTTGCGCAGCGCTTTCCCCAGCTCCACCAATACGGCGGCCCAGTGGAAACAGCTGATCGAAGCCAATGCCAACACGCAGCGCCTGACCGGATCTCCACCGGCCAGCCAGGCGGGTGCGGGCCTGGTCGATGCGCAGGCGGCGCTTGCCGGTGTGGACGGCACGCTTGCCCCGGCAATAGCGGTACCTGCGGGTTCTCCGGTTGACGTCGATCCGAATACCGACGTGAGCTTCCAGGCAGACTGCAATTACACCGGCAGCCAGACCTTGAATTACCAGTGGTCGTTCGGCGGCGATTCGGGCATACCCAACTCCACCCAGTTGATGCCCGATCCGGTGCAGTACGCGAATGGCGGGCTTTATACCGTGAAGTTCACCTGTTCCGACCAGTACCAGTCGAAGACGGCTCAGAAGGCGGTGACGGTGGAGGCCGCGGCGACCGCCATGGATCAATCCCTTACCACTGCGTATGAGACTCCTACGACGGGTCAATTTACGGGCACCGGTATCGGTGGCGAGCAGGTGAAATACGAGGTCGTTCAGGGACCGGCGCACGGTACACTCAACGCCTATGGCTCGGCCAGCTTTGCGTATACGCCCGATAACGGTTACAGCGGCACGGACAGCTTCACCTTCGATATCGACAACGGGGTGATGAAGTCCAATACCGCTACGGTGACGGTCAGTGTGGGCGCCAAACCGGCACCGCCGCCGTCGGGTGGCGGTGGTGGTGGGGGTGCGTTCGGCCTTGGTGGCCTGGCCGCTCTGTTCGGTCTGGCGGGGTTGCTGGCTTTGCGCCGTCGGCGCTGAGATCCGCCGCGTGCACTGAGTGAAAGACGGGCTGCAGCCCGTCTTTCTTTTGTAACGTCGTCGCTATTCCGCTACATAGAAAGGTGTGGCATCGACCTCGATGCGCCGTATGCGGCAACCGTAAATCGCGCTCAGATGTGTTGGTTCGAGCACCGTGTCCGGCGTGCCCAGCGTGGCGTTGCCCTGGCCATCGAGCAGGATGAGCCGATCGGCATGCCGCGCGGCCAGCGACAGATCGTGCACGCTGAACATTACGCCCACGCCTCCCAGGCTCGCCAGGTGCCTGAGTAATCGCAACAGCCGCATCTGGAAGGCCAGGTCGAGCGCTTCCAGTGGTTCGTCGAGCAGATAAACCCGAGGCGCCTGGGCGAGCAGCATGGCGATCGCCAGGCGCCGGCGCTCGCCGCCGGACAGGGTCGCGACCGAGCGTTCGGCGGCGGCGTCCAGGCCTACGGCCCGCAGCGCCTTGCGCGCGCGGGTCCGGTCAGTCTCCGATTCCCAGCGCCAGAAGTCGATGTGCGGATGGCGGCCGATCAGCGCGGTTTCGAGCACCGTGGCCGGGTAAGGGTCGTCGCTGTCCTGGGCCAGGAAGCCGAGGCGGCGCGCAATCGTGCGTCGCGGCTGGCGATCCAATACATTGCCCTCCAGACGGATCTCGCCCGTGGCGGGCGGGAACAGACCGGCCAGTGTGGTCAGCAGGCTCGATTTGCCCGCTCCGTTGGGGCCGACTACGGCGACCAGTTCACCAGACGCAAGAGCAAAGTCGAGGCGCTCGATCAGGCGTCTCTCGCCGCGTACGACGCCGAGATTACGGGCTTCGATCAGAGCGTTCATCGCGGGGCGCGCGTACGCAGCAACAAGTATAGAAACACGGGCACGCCGACGGCGGCGGTGATGACGCCCACCGGCAACGCGCGTGGGGCGACGACGGAGCGTGCGATCAGGTCCGCTACCGTGAGCAGCAACCCGCCACCGAGCGCTGCGCCGGGCAGTACCAGGCGGTGATCGGAGCCGCCCATCAGGCGCACCATGTGCGGCACGATCAGGCCGACAAAACCGATGGTGCCAGCCTCGACTACGGCCACTGCCGTGATCAGCGAAGCGATGAGGTAAATGCCGATACTCACGGCGCGCACCGGCACACCGAGCGCGCGTGCCGAGACATCGCCGCGCGCCAGCACGTTGAGGGTGCGCGCATAAGGCAAGGCAATGGCGAGCGTGACCACGAGCACGATCAGCGGCATCACCCAGGCCGAGCGGTAGGCCAGATCGCCCATCATCCAGAACAGCATGCTGCGCAGAGTGGCGTTGGGGCTGAGCACCAGCAGCAGGCTGATCACCGCTCCCCACCCGGCGGCCATGACCACCCCGGTCAGCAGCAGTCGGGTGGGCGCCCAACTGCCGCGTCCGTGCGCCAGTACGAAAACGATCAGGGTGCTCACCAAGGCGCCGGCGAAGGCAGTGCCGGTGGCGGCGGCGGTGCCGAGCCCCGCCAGCAGCGCGAGCAGCGCCCCGGTAGCGGCACCACCGGAGACGCCGAGCACATAGGGGTCGGCCAGCGGATTGCGCAGCAGCACCTGCATCAACGCACCGGCAAGTCCCAGCAGCGCGCCGGTAGCGAACGCCGCGAGACTGCGCGGCAGGCGCAGGTCAATCACCAGGGTATGCGCGAGCGGCGAGCCGTGCCCTCCGAGCGCGGCGAACACCTGGGCTGGGCCGAGTGCCACGCTGCCCACGAACAGCGAGCCGGCGAGCGCCAGGGCACAGGCCACGGCCAGAGCGCCGAGCAGTGCGCTACGGTGGCGCGACGAGTCGCCGGGACGGAGCAATCCGGTCATCGGTGCGAGGGCCGCGAAGGAGGCCATTCGGGGGCGGTGACGCGAATGTCATATACTGCCGGGTAATGACCGCGCGAGTAGAACGCGCCATGGAACGTATTACAGAAATCATTGATGCCGATGGTTTTCGTGCGAACGTCGGAATTATCGTCGCGCGTGAGAACGGCGATGTGCTGTGGGCACGTTGCCTGCGTAACCGCGGTTGGCAGTTTCCGCAGGGCGGCATCGACATAGGCGAAACCGCCGAAGAGGCCCTGTACCGTGAACTGCACGAGGAAGTCGGCCTCGGCGCGGACGACGTCAATCTGGTCGGGCGCACCGAGGGTTGGCTGCGTTACAGCCTGCCGACGCGTTACCAGCGCCAACATGCGAAACCGCGTTGCGTGGGCCAGAAGCAGGTGTGGTTTTTGCTGAAATTGCGGGTTGAGGAGACGGCGATTCGTCTTGACGCGGTGGATCACCCTGAATTTGATCATTGGCGCTGGGTGCCATGGTGGCATCCCCTCTCCGACATCATCTTCTTCAAGCGCGGGGTGTACGAGCGCGCCCTGACCGAGCTCGCCGATTTTGCCTTCCCCAATGGGGCGCCGGCTCGGGATCCGCGGCAGGGTCATGCGCATGACAATTCGGAGTATGACCGCCGCTGGCGAGCGCCGCGCAGCCCGTACCGCATCATGCGGGGCGGACAACGGCGAGGATCACGATCGCAATCAAAAACAGGCCGGGGATCTCGTTGAAGTAGCGCAGGAACCGATCCGAATGCGGGCGTTCGCCGCGCGCGAACCGGTGCATGAGCTTTTTGCAGTACACGTGATAGACGAGCAGGCCGGCGACCAGCACCAGCTTGGCGATCAGCCAGCCCGGCAACGGCCAGAACCAGCCCGCAATCAGCCATATGCCGAACACGATGGTGGCAGCCGCGCCGAGCGACATGATGCCGTAGAGACGTCGTTCCATCACGGCAAAACGTTCGGCGGCGGCTGATTCTGTCGCAGCGCGGTGATAGATAAACAGGCGCGGCAGGTAAAACAGGCCGGCGAACCAGGTCACCATGAAAATAATGTGAAAAGCGAGCACCCAGCGCATGTATCGGCTCCACGGCAATGCGCCGTTATATTAAGGGGTCTCGGGAAACTTCGTCGTGAATTTCCCGAGTTGCAAAATCCGCTACAGCCGCAGAGTTTCCTGTCCGCCGGAACCCGCTGCAACGTGGGTGGTCACAAGAGCCGGGTAATATGAGCGCCACATCGCGTTGTTCACTGAGCTTTGAAACGTTCCGTCATCGTCCGTTCGCACCATCCGCGCCGCCGCATCTACCTGATTGTGGCAATTCTGGCTGTGGCAGCGGCGCTGGCCGGCATTTACTGGTTCGGTGAAAGCCGCGGTGGTTACCTGCATTTCCGTGAGACGGCGGCCTTGGCGAAGGCGAATCGGGCGCTGGCCGATCAGGCGCGCGCAAACGCCCAATTACAGCTGCGCGTCTCCTTTCTGGATCACTCGTTGAAACTGGCGAACGAGAGCGCCACACTCGTCAAGAAAAACCTGATCGCGCAGCAAAGTCAGCTCAACCATCTGCAACGTCAAATCGCCTTTTACCGGGGCATCGTGACACCGGGCGAGACCGGCGCGGCGGTGCGCATTGCGGGTTTGCAGGTGTTGCCGGATGGTTCGTCGCGCGAATACCGTTTTCAGATTGTGCTGGTACGCGGCGACGAGAACTCCAAATCACCGCTGCGCGGCACGTGCAGCGTAACGGTCAGCGGAGAGCGTGCCGGCAAGAAGGAGCGCCTGTCTCTTGGCGCGGTATCGCCGAGTACGCCTGATCCAATGAAATTTACGTTACGCTATTTTACAAATCTGTCTGGTGCGTTGCGTTTGCCAGTCGGATTTATCCCACACCATGTAGATGTGAGTGTCGAGGTGAAAGGCAAGGACAAAATCAGCGCAAGTTATAGTTGGCCCGCTTTTCGCGGCTGACGGTACTACGCAACAAGCAGAGGGCAAGAGCATGAAGAGAACGCGCATACGCGGTGTGGAAATCGCCACCCTGGTGGGCGCTGGCACGACGCTAACCGGCAACGTGCGCTTTGGCGGCGGCCTGCATCTGGAAGGTCGTGTCGAAGGCAACATCGAAGCTACGGACAACGAGGCGCGGCTGGATGTCAGCGATGACGGCTATGTGCTCGGCGAGATTCACGTCGGCACGGTGATCGTCAACGGCACGGTCGAGGGCGACATTCACTCCAGCGTACGTCTGATCCTGGGTGCCCAGTCGCATATCGACGGCAATGTGTATTACAACATGCTGGAAATGGCGGCGGGGGCTGCCGTGAACGGCAAGCTCGTGTACCGTCCGCAGAGCCAGCCCCTGGCGCTCGAGCACCACAAAGCGCAAGCCAAAAAAGCGGAATCTCCAGAGGAGGGGATTGCGGCGGACGCCAAGCAGTGATAGGTTTAATACATGAATGAAGTACTCGCAGAAGACACCCAACTGAAACTGACCGCTGCCGCCGCGGCTCGGATCGGGCAGTTGATTACCGAAGAAGGCAATCCGGAACTCAAGTTGCGCGTCTATATTTCGGGCGGTGGCTGTTCGGGCTTCCAGTATGGCTTCGGTTTCGAGACCGAGGCCGGCGAAGACGATTTTCGTCTGGAACAGAATGGCGTCACGCTGCTCGTGGATGCGCTCAGCATGCCGTATCTGGAAGCGGCGGAAATCGACTACGCCGAGGATTTGCAGGGTGAGCGGTTCATTATCCGCAACCCCAACGCCACCACCACCTGTGGTTGTGGTTCCTCCTTCGCCGCCTGATTCCATTCCGTCGAACAGCAACCTGTAATGAACGGGCACCGAATCCCCGTACTTGTCATGCGCCACGGCCCGGCCGAAGCGCTGAGCGCGGAGCATGGCCGTGACGCCGATCGGCGTCTGACGCCGCAAGGTTACGACCAGACAGAACAGGCGTGTGCGGCGCTGGCTCGGCTTTTACCACCGTTGGAGCGGATCTACACCAGCCCGTACCTGCGGGCTTGCGAGACGGCCGAACTGTTGGCCACGGCGCTTGAAGTGCCGGCGCCGACGGTGACGCCGCTGCTGGCGCCGGGGTTTGATCGGGCGCGTCTGGCACAGATGCTGGCTGAAGACGGACGTCCCGCCGTCATTGTCGCGCACGAGCCCGATCTGTCCGAGTTCATTGCCTGGCTCAGCGGAGCGCGGGTGGAGATGGACAAGGGCACAGCGTGTTTGACCGAACTGGCCGAACCGGGAACCGCCCGGCTTTTTGCGCTCTATCCATTAAATGCTCTCAATGCCCTCGACGATGACTGAAATTCAGTTCAAGGCCGGTGCAGTGCGCCAAGCACCACGGCACGGCGGGCGCCGGTAACGGCGGGCAAGTTGCCCGGCCGCGCGGCCAGCGTTTCGCCGGCCAGCCAGGCGAAGCACATAGCCTCCACATAATCCGGGTCGACGCCGAGCGTGACGGTCGAAGCCAGTTCGACGTCCGGCAGCCGGGCTTTCAAGCGACGCAGCAGTTCGGGATTGTGCACGCCGCCACCGCACACGTAGAGTGTGCGGGTGCCGGCGCCATGTTCGCGCAGTGCCTGCGCCACACTCGCGGCAGTCAGTTCGGCAAGCGTAGCGGCCAGATCGGCGGGTGCGAGTGCACGGGCCCGCGCGTGAGCGCGCACCCAGACGAGATGGAAGTATTCCGGCCCGGTGCTCTTGGGGGGCGGCGCGGCAAACCAGGGATCGGCCAGCAGATCGTCGAGCAGTGCCGTGTCGGTAGTGCCCTGGGCCGCCAGCGCGCCGTCACGGTCGTAGTGTTCGCCCGACGTTTCGCGTACCAGCGCATCCAACAGCGTGTTGGCCGGTCCGACATCGAAGGCACGCGTGTCGGCGCCCGGCAGCAATAAGGTCAGGTTGGCGATGCCGCCCAGGTTGAGGACGGCCCGCGCTTCATCGCCGGCAAAAACGGCTTGATGAAAGATGGGTGCGAGCGGCGCGCCTTCGCCGCCGGCGGCGAGATCGGCACGGCGAAAATCGCACACGGTTGCAATGCCGGTCTGCTGGGCGATTCGTGCGCCATCGCCGATCTGCACGCTGAATCCCTGCTGCGGGCAATGCAGCACCGTTTGGCCGTGACTGCCAATTGCGCGTACAGCTTGGGCCTTGATGTCACTGCGTTTCAGCACGGCTTGTGCGGCGGCGGCAAAGGCCTCGCCTGTCGCCACGTCGCAGCGGTAGAGCGCCTGTGTGTCGCCGCCGGCGATCAGTGCATGCAATGCGGTGAGCAATGTGTCGGGATAGGGCGTCGAAGCAGCAGCAACGAGCCTGATGCTGTGTCCGGTGCGTTCGATCAGCGCCGCATCGACGCCGTCCATACTGGTGCCCGAGATCAGACCGAGGTAGAGTCCGTCGGCGCTATCGCCCATGGAGTCAGTCCGCTAGAGCGGCGGCCGGATTCAGCCCGCCTATCAAAAAACGGGTCAGACGCTCGATCAGGACCGGCGTGTCGTCGTCTTCGCTGAGGTGTGAGCTGGCAATGAGACGCATCGTGTTCGGCCCGCTCATGCAATAGGCGAGCGTGCCGACCATGAAGTGCAGACGCCAGTAAAATTCGGTGGAATCAAGTGCGGGCAGGGTCGCGTGAAAGGCGTCCTGGTAGCGATCCGATACGGATTCATAGAGCGCGCGTATGTGTTTCTGCAGGGATTCGGTGGGTTCAGAATAGGTGCGCCCCAGGAGGCGAATAAAATGCTCGCCGCCGTGGGATTGATCACGAGACAGTTCGAGCGGTGGAGCGACGAAGGCCTTAATCAGCTCGGCGAGCGGCACCGGCGTGTGACGGGCTTCAAGTTCATCCAGTCGGCGCAGCCGTTCGGCGTTCATGGGTTTCAGCCGGCGTTCGAAAATCGCGTATTCCAGCGCTTCCTTGGAACCGAAGTGATAATGGACTGCGGCCAGATTCACACCGGCCGCAGCTGTGATTGCCCGTAACGAGGTCTGGCCTAGCCCCTGTTCGGCAAACAGCTGCTCGGCGATATCGAGAATACGGTCGCGGGTTTCCATCCCACAAATATACTCGGCCCCAGCCGTTCAGGCAAACGGCCGTTGGCAACGTTTGAATGCCATGGGTTTGATTGGCAGCAGGAAAACGTGGCGAGCGTGTTAGGCAGCCTGCAGCGCGGGCAGACGTGTGAGCAGTGGGCTGGTGCGCGGGAAGTGCGCTTTCAGAAACTCCATCTGGTCGGCCAGGATGCGCCGGCCCTTGAGATAGATGTATTCCGCGTAGCTCGGGGTGAACGGAATGGCGATCAACTGCATGCCGGCTTCTTCGGGCGTGCGCCCCGCCTTGTGATTATTGCAGCGCCGGCAGGCGGTGGCGAGATTGCGCCATTGATCGTTGCCGCCCTGGCTCGCTGGGTGAATGTGATCGCGCGACAGATCCCGCGCCACGAAACGCTCACCGCAGTACAGGCACAAATGAGCATCGCGCTTGAACAGGGCGGCATTGGATACGGGCGGGATATAGCCCTCATTGAGGCGCTTGGCGGCAACGCTTTTGCCGTAGGTGGCGACGATGGAATGAATCTCGAGATGGCTGCGCAGGCCGCTTGCGGCATTGATACCGCCGTGCAGGTCGAACAGCACTTGCCCCAGGGTGTAAGCCACCTGTTCCAGGCTGTAAAGGCGCACGGCATCCTGATAGCCGATCCACTCCAGTGGCAGACCCGCCGCGTCCGTTCTGAGCACCTGTTGACCTAGATCCATCCCCCCGCTCGCGCATTAATTGGGCCAATCATGCGGCAGCACGAAGCGCAAAGTCAAGGAATACCGCGCTTTTGCGGGACGTGGGCTTATAATAAAAAGCCAAAACGTAGCGCGTCGAGCGTAGCGTTCTCGTGCATTGCGATGTGGTGCACGTGGTGCCTTCTTCCGCTGATTCTCCTCACGCATGAACGTATTGAACTGGCTGTTGCCGTATGAATTTTCGCCCACCGTGGCCGTGGTATGCGGAGGCGCTCTGGTGTTCTATGTGGTCGGTGCGGCGCGTCTGCATCGGCAGGGCCGCGCGATCCGCTGGCCACGTCACGTTGCGTGGGGGGTGGGCGTCCTGCTGATATACGCCGTGTTGCAAACCCGCTTCGATTACCTCTCGCAGCACATGTTCTTCATCCATCGCATCCAGCATCTGGCGCTGCACCATCTGGGGCCTTTCCTGATCGTTATCGCTGCGCCGGGTGCGGCGCTGGCAGCGGCCTTGCCGGAGCGGCTGCGACGGGGGTTGCGTACCAGCCGAGTGTTGTCGCCGTTGCGTTTGGCGTATGCCGGCTTGCAGCAACCTTTGGTGGCGGCCACTTTGTTCGTGGCGTTGATTTACCTGTGGCTGATCCCGACCGTGCACTTTTACGCCATGATCAACATCGGGCTGTACAACACGATGAACTGGAGCATGGCAATCGACGGCCTGTTGTTCTGGTATCTCATCCTCGGTTCGCGGCCCCCGGCGCAAGGCGGCCTCGGCTATGGCTGGCGACTGCTCATCCTTGGCGCCATTATTGTGCCGCAGGACATCGTGGGCGCCTATATCGCGTTGTGCAATCACGACATCTACAAGATCTATGCGATCTGTGGGCGCATCTGGTCGATCAGCCCCATGGTCGATCAGCAGATCGGTGGTCTGGTGACCTGGATACCGTCGGCGATGATGAGTTCGCTGGGCGCATACATTCTG
>JBOHZI010000033.1:0-14139 GCA_050738295.1 Gammaproteobacteria bacterium | reverse complement strand
GTTGCCAGGCGAGCACACCGACGGCGGCGGCAAGCACCACGAGGGTGATGACAGTGAGCGTGTGGCCCACGCGACGATGGGCCGGTGCCGGGCGCGCCGCCTCGGAGTCGGCCGCCTCGGTGCGGCGCACCCCTTCGGGGGTTACTTCAAACGCCCAGGCGAGAATCACGGCCACCGGGAGACCCAGCACCAGAAAAGCCAGCAGCACCGCCTCGCACCAGCTCGGGGCGTGCAGCGTGGGAAAGACAATGGAGCCAAGTTGCAGCAGCAGCCAGGCGGCAACGATGTAGGCGATCGCCACACGCCACACGTGGCGGCGCTTGAGTTCGATCAGGAACTGGGGCATCGTTTTCATCCTCCGCTTGACGGCATCGAGAGGTAGAGGTTTTCCGGCGCTCCTTTAACCCGAACCGCACTCGACTGAGTATATAGCGAATAGTTAGCTGCCGTGCGGCGGGAAAGCTTGAAGAAACGCGGTTTAAGCAAAGAAAGACCTGACAATTTTCGTCATCCCGGCGACGGCCGGTATCCAGTTGAGGAAGAATCCCGGGCTGTGGTCGGGATAGGCCGCTATCAGGCCGATGATTGTCTGTACGCCTTGCGGCGGCGCCGGAATACTTCGATCAGCACCGTGGGAAGCAGGGACGCCACCAGGGCGAACAGCACCAGCAGAAAGTTATAGCGAAAGCCCAGCACGTAAGCTTCAGTCCAGGTGGCTTGACCGAGGATATGCATGGCGCCTGCACCGAGCAGGCCGGCGGCGACCCCAAGGTGCGCAAGCATCCCTTGCAGTTGATGCAGGTAGTGCAGCAGTATCGAATTCGCACTGGTCAGGGCCTGCGCCATGTGGGCCGCATGGATGGTGCTCGATTTGTCCAGAAACAGGACGGCCAGGCTGGTGATCAACGCACCACCCAGTTGCAGAGCGAAGTTGATGACTCCGGCGCCGTAGTGCACCAGGTGTTTGGGCAGCGAACCGATGCTGGTGGCGAGGACGGGTGGCGGAAAACCGGCCATGCCGACGGCGACCAGGGCCATCGCCAGGGCCAGAGTCGAAAACGAGGTGTTCAGGCCGGCGTGCGCCATCATCCAGATCCCGACGCACGCGATGAGCGTGGCGGGGACGGCAAACAGCACTGGCGAGTAGCGGTCGCTCAACGGCCCTACGATGGGCACAAGCACCGCCAGCACGAGTGTGGAGGGCAGGAAAAGTAGCCCCGCCTCAAGCGGACTGTAACCTTGAACGGCCTCCACGAACAGGGGAAGCAGAAAGACGATGCCGTAGAAAACTCCACCGAACAGAAACACAGCCACGGCCGCGCTGGCGAAAACGGGCTGCAGGAAAATGCGCAACTCAATTAGCGGGGCGGGGCAACGTAGCTCCCAGACGATGAAGGCGATAGTGCATACCCCCGTCATCAGCAGGCTCAGCAGGATGTCGTTCGAGTTGGGCCCCCATCGATACCAGTTGGCTAATGCTGTCAGCAGAGCGAAGATGGCGATGGAAAGCAGGACGAGCCCCAGCCAGTCGAAGCGCCCTGCGTTTTTGCTGCGGGCATTCGGCAGGTACAGCCAGGCCAGCACGAGGGATATCAGGCAGAACGGGATCGGCGCGTAAAAAACGGCGCGCCAGTGCAGTGTCTCGACCAGCCAGCCGCCGAGTACCGACGCGAGCGTAAGCGGCAGTCCCAGACTCATGCCGTAGATGGCCATAGCGACGCCCTTGCGCCGTTGTCCGAAAGCAACGATCAGAACCTCCATGGCGACTGGGCGGATCAAGCCTGTTGCGGCACCGAGGCCGACTCGCGAGAGAATAATCACGAACGAGCTGGAACTGATTCCCCCGGCTATCGAGGCCACCAGAAACAGGATGAGGGTTCCCAGATAGGTGGCCCGGTTGCCAAAGCGGTTGGCCATCCAGGGCGCCACCATGATGGAGATTGTGGTCGCCGCAAGAAAGCCGGTGGACAACCACTGCTCCTGGGAAACCGACATGCCAAAGGCCCCTTCGATGTAGGGCGTGGCAACATCGACGATAGTGATCGACATGCCCAGGGCCACCAATCCGAACAGCATCGTGGTGGTGGCGAGCCATCGGTAGCTGGGGCCGTGGCGCTCGAACAGATCCTCGAAAGTCACAGGGTGCCACTAATGGGAGTGGCTGATATCAATCGACACTTCCACGTTCATGCCGGGCTTCAGGCGCCCGTGTTTTGTTTGCTCGAGTGCTATGCGAACCGGAATACGCTGTGCGATCTTGACGAAGTTGCCGCTGGGGTTGGGATTGGGCAACAGCGCAAACTGGTTGGTGGCGGCATTGCCTACGCGCAGCACCTTGCCGTGAAATGTCTGCCCCGAATACGCATCGACGTGGACGCTCGCCGGATCGCCCGGTGCCACCGAGGCAATATCGGTTTCCTTCACATTGGCTTCGACCCAGACGTGGGACGGATCGTGCATCATCAGCAGTGGCTGGCCGGGCGTGACATAGTCGCCTTTAAGAACGAAGGTTTTGTCGACCACGCCATTGACGGGACTTTTGATAATCCGGTCCGAAATGGCCAGTTGCGCCTTTTTGAGCGTCGTTTTAGCCTCCTGAACCTGGGCTGCGATGGCCTTGCCTTGAGCTGCGAGCACGTCAACCTGTCCGAGCCCGGCACGTGCATTGACCACTCCAGCCCGAGCCTTGTGGAGTTTGGCCTGAGCTTCCGCGACGTTGGCCTGTGCCTGCTGATAGGCGGTTTGCCGTCTTTGTTCCTGGCGGAGTGTAATGACGCCGGGCTTGACGAGCTCGCTTCCAGCGTGTGCGTACTCCTTTGCGAACGCGAGCTGTGCCTGCTGCCCCTTCAAATTAGCCTGGGCCGCTGCCAGGGATTGTTCGGCTGCTTTCAATTCGGACTGAGTCTGCACTTTTGCCTGCCGATACTCGGCCTTGGCGGAGGCCAACTGAGCCTGCAACGCGGCCTGTTTCGATTGCAATGAAGCGGCCCGTAGCCGGGTGTCTTTTGCGTAAATCCGGGCAATCACCGCGCCTTTGCGCGGGTGGTCGCCCTGGATCAATGGGAAACTCGTAACCCAGCCGGCATAGCGGCTGGTGACGGTAATGACGTTGGCTTCGATCCGTGCATCCTGAGTCTGGACATGGCCCGCGCGGTAGGCAATCCAATGGCCGATCCATACACCGATCGCTACGAGCACGATCAGCACCACGCAGGCCGTGACGATGCGACGGCGTGTACTCAGCAATTGCCGACTCTTGGAAAAGGCGGCGCGGGCGAATCTTCGGAACAAAGCAAAAAGCCGGTTAATCAGCTAATCACACATTATAAGCGTGACCAGAGTGGAGGCTCTGCTGTCTATTCCAGCGCATCGAACCAGTCGAGCGTGGTGGCGGGTTCAAGCGATTCCAGATCGAGAAGGTGTCGGTAGAAGGCGAGTTCGGCGGCAAGTACGCGCGCGATGGTGGCCGGGCGGCGGAAGCCGTGGCGCTCGCCGGCAAAGGTTTCGAGCACTACGGGCACGCCGCGTGCGGCGAGCGCCCGGGCCATGCGCTTGCTCTGTGCGGGCGGCACTACCGGGTCATCTAACCCCTGGAAGAAGATCACCGGGCGCTCGATTTCGTCCGCCCAGGTGAGCGGTGAACGTTCGGTATACGTGTCTCGTGACTCGGGCCAGGGCCCCACGAGTTGTTCGCCGTAGTGGGCCTCGAAGCGATGGGTGGTGGTGGCGAGCGCGGAGAGGTCGGCGACACCATAACGACTCGCCCCGGCCGTATAGGGACTGTCACCACGCAGGGCGCCGAACACGGTGAGGCCGCCGGCGCTGCCGCCGGCAATCACCAGCCGATCGGGTGTGCTCAATCCACGCGCCAGCAGCGCGTGAGCGAGCGCGCGTGCATCCGCCACATCGGCCACGCCCCACTGGCCGTAGAGTGCTTCGCGGTAGGCCCGCCCGTAGCCGGTGGAGCCGCGGTAGTTGAGTTCCACCACGCCGAAACCGCGACTGGTCCAGTACAGGGTTTTCGGTTCCAGCGCGCTTGAGGCCGCTGAAGTCGGACCGCCGTGACAACGCACACGCACCGGTACGGGTCCGTCTGCGTGATATTCGGGGTGTGCCGGCGGGAAGTACAGCGCGTGAGCCTCGGCGCCATCCGTCGTCGTGAAACTCAAGGCTTCGGGTGGGGCAATGAAACCGGGGTCGAGCGTCAGATCGAGACTGCTGGCCGCGGTCCGGAATTCGGATTCACCGCGCGGGCGCACAAAGACAGTCAGCGGTTCGCTCGCACCGCCGCCGATCACCACGGCGCCGGCTGCGCCGGCATGCAGGCCGGTAATGTCGCTCAGCATCGGCAGCACGGGCGTGAGCAAACTCTCCGCGCGTCCTTCGAGGCAGCGCCACAAGCCGTGTTCGACTTCCGCCAGCAGCAATCCATTCTCCGCCGTGAAGGCATACAGCCGCTGCGCGAATACGAAGGCGGGACGCGCGCATTCGGCCGCCGCCTGGCGCACGGGCGCGAGCCCCGAGTTCGTAAAGCGGTAGAGATTCCAGAATCCGTTGCCGCGATCCGAGGCGACATGTAACTCGCCACCCGGTGACCACTCGGGCTGAGCCAGAGATTCGCCTGATCCGCCGACCACATGACGCGCCTCGGCGAGCGTGCCATCCGGCGCGACTTTGACCTGCATCAGCCGGGTGGCATCCCACGGCATGTTCGGCTCCGACCATTCGAGCCAGACGAGGCGTGCCCCGTTTGGAGCGGGGCGAGGCGCGGCATAAAAATCGGCGCCGCGCGCGAGCCAGGCGAGTTGACCATCACGGCGAATAAAGACGATGCCCTGCCGACCGTCGGCACCGGCCTGCTCAGCCACCGCATACACACCATCGCGCCGTGCGTCCCAAGCCAGATCGGCCAGGGCCAGTCCGTCGGCATGGAAAACGCGTTCGATGCGGCCAGCTTCGGCGCGACACAGCGCCTGGTCGGCGTCGTTGACGAACCACACCGCATCCGCCGCTACCGCATACGCACCGCCACCATATTCGTTAACCCGGCTGCGTACGCTCCAGGGCTCGGGAATCAATGCTTGCGGCGTGCCACGGGCCGCCAACCGCATGACCGTGACGCGACCGCCCTCGTCCGGCAGGCTTTGCAGCCAGTAAAAGGCATCAAGCCCGGCCCACGGCTCGGCGAGCAGGCAGGCGCCGGTCGCCACTTGCTGCGCCGTCAGCGGCGAGGGCCACAACCGATAACTCATGGCGCGCGCTCGAAATCGAAATGCAGCGTATCGAGTTCACGTCCGGCAGCGGCAAAACCGCGCTCGACGAACTGCACGCCGCCTTCCACGTCAAAAATCACGATTGTGCTTGCGCGGGTGCCGTAGTCCTCTCCGCGCACGAACAGCGCGCTCGACGCCGAGCCCTGCAACGGCGACGAGTCCGCCAACTTCTCCAGCCAGCGCTCGGGTTCGGGCGCGGCGCCCGCTCGCGCCCAGTCGTCCAGCAAATCATGCAGCAATTCGACCTTGGGGATCGGTTCGTCGAGCGCACCGTTGGCCATGGCGTAGGTACCCGGTTCGAACAACTGCGCCGGCTCACGATTGGAACCGAAACCCAGTCGCTCACCGTCGAACAGTAGTAAATTGAATCCGGCATAGCCGAGGGCCTGAGCTTCCAACTGACTCAGCGCCTGAGGCGCATCGCGGTTGTCTTGCAGAAACCTTACCGATAACTCCCCGCGCGACGGCGCGCCCGCGGGTTTCTCGCCGGGCCGGTTCGTCAGTGCGGCCAAACGTCCACGGCGGTCCACTCCCAACCAGGTGCCGCCGGCCTCCAGATCGCGCCCCGCGAGCACGGGCGGCGTCACGTCCCACCAATGTGCGGGCGCGCAGACGCGGGCATGGCGCTCGTCACGATTGGCTAGCACCACCAGCGGATAACCCGAATGGCGGCGCCAGGACCAGGCAATCAGGCACATGGAACGCTTCGCGTGTGGCAGGGTCAGAGAGCAGTGTACTGCCCCGTGTTTCAGTATTTCGCAATTATCCCTGATAATAAGGTTGAGGCTCTTATGGAAAATCCCATGTCACGCTTGTTCAAATTCGCCGCGCTTGGTTGCGCCCTGCTGGCCGCCCCGGCGTTTGCCGCGGGTGCTTTCGGTTCCGGAAAACCGGCCACACCGCCCGCCGTTGCGGCCAAGATCAACCACACCGTACCCGCCAGCCTGCTGAGCGCGCTCACCACGGCCAGCAAGTTGGGCTTGGGCCTTGCGCCCCCCGCCAACACCACCTTGTACATGAAGGCCATTAATGGCCCGCGTGTCGCCAAGGGTGACAAGGTGGGTGTGCTCTACGTCGGCGCCGACTACTGCCCCTACTGCGCGGGCCAGCGTTGGGCGCTGGTGCTTTCCCTGCTGCGCTTCGGAACGTTCGACAATCTGGAGTATATGGCCTCTTCGGCACGCGATGTGTACGCCAACACCCCCACTTTTTCCTTCCAGCACGCGAAGTACAAGAGCAAGTACGTGACGCTGACAGCCGTGGAAACTGCCGACCGCGATTACCATGCGCTGCAAAGCATGACCAAGGCGCAGAACGATATTTTCAATACATTTGATGCTCCGCCCCACGTGCCGCAATTCGGCTCCATTCCGTTTGTGTATATCGGTGGCCAATACATTGTGTACCTGCCGATGGTTTCGCCGAATATGCTGGCCAATATGGACTGGGCCCAGATCGCCAAAACTCTGGGCACCCCGTCGAGCAAGCTTTATCAGACTTCAATGCCGCAGATTAACGCGTTCACCGCCGCCATCTGTCGCCTCGATGGAGGCAACCCCGACGCGGTGTGCTCGGCGCCCGGTGTTACTGCTGCCAACGCCGCCCTGTTCCATCTGGGTGCTCAGTCCGGCCACTGAAACGCGAAGCCGGGCGGCAAGGCCTTGCAACGCCGACCGGCTGCGTTCGGGCAGATGCGCCGAAGTACGATAAAATAAGCGGTTTACGTCTACCGCAAGGCTCGCGTGCACGAGTATTTCAGTTTCGCCGGCCATAACTGGCCTCTGGTGGTGGCTTTCGCCGTCGTCTTGGTAATGATCGTGGCCGATGAGCTGCATCGGCGCGTACGCGGCACCTCCGAGCTGGAGCCGACCGCCGCTGTGGCGCTCATCAATCGGGGTGCGCTGGTGGTGGACTGCCGCAAGGCGGAAGAACATGCCGCGGGCCACATTACCGGCTCACGCCATATCCCGCTCGCCGAGCTGGCGGAACGCAGCTCGGAACTCAAGCGCAAGAAGGCCAAACCGGTACTCGCGGTCACGGCCAATGCCCGCGAAGCAGGCCAGGCAGTGAATACGTTGCGCCGAGCCGGATTCGAGGCGGTCTTCGTAATCAAGGGTGGGCTAGCTGCCTGGGTCAAACAGCACTTGCCATTGGAAAAGTAGGGGAGACTCTGATTTATTCAGAGCTCGCTAGGAATTCACACACAGTTCATTGCAATTCAGGAGTCGAACGACATGGCTGAAGCCAACAGCACCGAAACCGTAGCCAGCCCGGGGCAGGGACAATTTTCGCTCGAGCACATCTATCTCAAGGACTGCTCTTTCGAGTCCCCGCTCGCCCCCGGCGTGTTCATGGAGCAATTCGATCCGCCCGAGGCTTCCATCGGCATTCAGACCCAGGTCAACGGCCTGGAGTCCCGGCCCGAGGCGCGCGAAGTTGTGCTTTCGGTCACGGTGGAAGCCAAAAGCCAGGAACGCAGCATCTTCATCTGCGAGGTGCATGTGGCCGCGCTGGTCAGCATAGGCGAGATCTCCGAGGCCGATCTTGGTCGCGTCGTCGGTGCGCGGGTGCCCGAAGTGTTGTTCCCCTATGTGCGCCAGACCATTTCCGACCTGGTTGTGCGCGGCGGATTTCTGCCGGTGATGCTGCAACCGATCGATTTCGACGCCATCTACGAGCAGCACGCCAACGCTTCGGGGATGACTCTCAACAGTTAGCGGTCAACGTGCTGCTTTAACATGAGAGTGTATCCACGCTAGCGGAGTCTGCGTGAGCAGCAAGATAACCGTACTCGGAGCGGGCGCCTGGGGCACCGCGCTCGCCATACACCTGGCACGCCGCGGAGGCGACGTCACCTTGTGGGGGCATCGTCCGGAGCATGTGGCGCAACTCGCCCGAACTCGCGAGAACGCGCGCTACCTGCCCGGCGCGCAATTGCCCGCCAACCTGTATCCGGAACCCGACATCGGCAGCGCCGTGGACGCCGCCGAACATGTGCTGGTTGTCGTGCCCAGCAAGGCGTTCGGCCAGACACTGGAAGCTTTGGCGACGCTGAGCGATGCCCCCGTATTCTGGGCTACCAAGGGGCTCGATGTAGACAGCGGCCGACCGCTGCACGAACAGGCGGCCCGGGTACTCGGTACCCGGCGCGGACTCGGCGTGCTCTCCGGGCCCAGCTTCGCGCGCGAAGTCGCCGCCGGCCTGCCCACGGCGGTCACGGTGGCAGCGACCGACATGGCTTTGGCCCGACGTTTCGCAGCGCGGCTGCACAGCCCCGCCTTCCGGGCCTATGTCAGCACCGACCTGGTCGGGGTGGAGCTCGGAGGTGCTGCCAAAAACGTGATTGCCATCGCCACCGGCATTGCCGACGGCCTGGGTCTTGGCGCCAATGCCCGCGCTGGACTCATCACCCGCGGCCTTGCGGAGTTGCGCCGCCTGGGCAAGGCGCTCGGCGCGAACCCGCACACTCTGACCGGCTTGTCCGGTCTCGGCGATCTGGTCCTGACCGCAACTGACGATCAATCGCGCAACCGCCGTTTCGGCATTGCGTTGGGCGAGGGCACGCCGCTGGAAACCGCTCGCGATGCCATTGGTGGCGCCGTCGAAGGCATTCCGGCCGCACGAGCCATCGTGCGCCTCGCCGAGGATCTGCGAGTCGAATTGCCGATTTGTGCCCAGGTGCGGGCCGTACTCGCTGGCGAGCGCTCGCCGCGTGCCGCAGTCGAGGCGTTGATGACCCGCGCCATGACGTCTGAGCACTGAGACAAGAAGCGAATACTCTGCTGTAAAAAGAAAGGCCACCCGGAGGCGGCCTTTGCTAGCGGTGTGAAACGCTCGCTTAGCGACGGCGGAACCCACCTCCACGCGGACCGCCTTCGGGGCGGGGACGCGCTTCGTTCACTATCAGATTACGACCGCTCATATCCTTGCCATTCATGGCTTCGATCGCTGCCTTCGCTTCTTCGTCGTTCGCCATTTCGACGAACCCGAATCCACGCGAGCGACCGCTATCACGATCCTGAATTACATTGGCCGATGTCACTTCACCAAACGGTGCGAAGACACCACTGAGCTCATCCCCATCCGTCGAGTAGGGGAGATTTCCGACATATAACTTCATCTTGGTCTACGACCTCACACAGAATACCGTCAGATTAAGAAACCAACCGAGCGATCGACGGCACGAGATCGCAGAGTGGCATCAATATCATACCCTCACGAGCGCCACGATGCCACCCAAGACTCCTGAGTTCGACAGCCTTCGGCCGGAGCCCGTAATCGGCAAGCTGCTTGCAACGTCCGCGCGATAACGGCACCATAAGCCCATCCTCCATCATCCACGGAAGCGACCCATGACCACCCCCTATAGAACCACCGCCCACCGCGAATGGAAAACCCAGGGTGGCTGGGTGATGGGCATCATCGTCATCGCGATCGGCGTGCTGTTTCTGCTGCATAATTTCGGCTTGCGCCTGGCTTTTCTGGAATACAACAACTGGTGGGCCATACTGATTTTGCTCTGCGCCATCGGGCCACTCAGTCTGGCCTACAAGCGCTATCGTGCGATCAAGCGGATCGATGCCAATATCGCCTATTACCTGACCTCGGCTGCCGCCATACTTACGGCCGGCTTCATTTTCCTGCTCAATCTTCGCTGGGACCGGTGGTGGCCCCTGTTCGTGATTTACGGTGGACTATGGATGCTGGTCAGGCGCAGCTACCCCCGCATACGGACCAGCAGCGCCGCTGCCGATCGGCACGACACAATCGACTAGACAGCTCGGTAACACATCGACACTGCACCGATCCTGAATAAATACACCGCCCCTAGTGCGGGAGCTTGAGACCCACATGCTTTTTTACTCACGAATATGCCGTGTGCCCATCCTTTTGATGGTGGGATTCACGGTTCTGCTTTCTCTGGCCACACCGTGCTGCGCCGACCAGACCAACGGCAGCCCGATCCCGATCAGCGGGCTCTCGGTAGGCGTCGGTGTCAACGCCAACAATCCCGGCTACGTCGGATATCACAATCAGGTGACGCCATTCCCGTTACTTTTTTATCGGCACGGGCGCCTGTTTTTTGCGGGTATTTCCGCCGGCTATGTGGTCATCAAAGGGGGCGGGTACAGCTTGTCGCTGGTCGTGCGGCCGCGCATATTGCGCTTGAGTGCCAGCGATTCTTCCCAACTCGCCGGTCTGTCGTCACGCCGACCCTCCCTTGACGGCGGTGCGGTGTTCAGCACCCGCGGCCACTGGGGCACTTTCAACGTCAGCCTGTTTACTGACCTGCTGGGACGCAACCATGGTCGGGAAGTGGATGCAGGGTATGTGTATCCCATCCATCTGGGCGCGGTAACCTTGTCGCCCGGCCTCGGCGTCAGCTTCGAGAACACCTCGCTCACGTATTACTACTACGGTGTGAGTCCTGCGGAAACCCGCCCCGGCCGCCCGGCCTATACGCCCGGCACTGCAATCAACCCTTACGTCAAATTTGGGTTGGAATTCCGCTTCGGGAAACGCTGGCGCTTGTTCGCCGCGATAAGTTACCGTCGTCTGGCTGCCACGATTCAGGACAGCCCCATCGTCGATGTCTCTCATACCGCTTCGGAAACCGTGGGCATCAGCTACACGTTCGGAGGAGCACGTCGGCGCTGAACCGGCGCGAAAGCTCAGGCGTTGCCGAGTCCGGTCAGGCGCTCACTTTCGACCCACAGGCGCTCGGCGATGGCGTCGTCGCAGGCCAGCTTGGAGGGTTCCTTCGGGCGATTCTTTTCGAAGTAGAGTCCGCTGACATCGGCCACATCGGGATAGGTCGCCAGATAAATAATTGTTTCCGCACCCTGGCTGGGCGTGGTCATGAAAACGCGCTTGACCACGGCAAAAAGCGGCTGCGTCCAACTCGGCGCGCCGTCCCAGATATGCGTGGCAACCACCCCGGGATGCAGCGCGTTGACAGTCACGCCACGGCCTTCCAGGCGCTTCGCCAACTCACGTGTAAACAGCACATTGGCCAGTTTGGAGCGGGCATACGCCTTCATGATGGCGTAGCCCTGCTCGAAACCGAGGTCGTCGAAATCGAGCGTGCCGCGGTAGTGCGCGGTCGAAGCCACATTGACGATGCGGGCCGGTGCGCTGGCCACAAGCCGATCAAGCAGCAGAAGGGTGAGCAGAAAGTAACCGAGATGATTCACCGCAAAGGTCGCCTCAATGCCGTCTTCGGTAAGCGTGCGCTGTGCATGGACACCGCCCGCATTGTTAACCAGCACATCCAGACGCGGGTAGCGATCCAGTATCCTTTGCGCCAGTTTTCGAATCGCCGCCTGCGAGGAAAAATCGCACAGCAGGGCCTCTACGGCATTCGATCCAGAACGTCCCTTTATCTCCGCAAGCATGGCGTCGGTTTTGTCCTGATTACGCCCGACGATGACCGTGTGGGCGCCGGCTGCTGCAAAGGCAGCCGCCGCTTCGCAACCGATACCGCTGGTCGCCCCCGTCACCAGAATGGTTTTACCGCTCAAGTCGGGAATTGCATTGCGCATCATGAAATACCTCCGATGTGACTCAAGACTCCAGAAACTTTCATAATCGCCTTCGTCGTCACCCCGGCAAAAGCCGGGGTCCGGCCAGAGCCCTCTGGCAGGCTGCTAGCGGTGGTTCGTGTTGGTGCGTTTGCGGGCCGGCTTGCGGGCGCCACGATGCGGCCTGGCGGGACCGGGCGCCGCGGGGCGCGAACCGCGCGGGGTGTGTTTGCGCGGGACGTTCTCGCGCACACTGAGCGTGTCCGGCTTTTTCCCGCTGCCGGGCTCGTAGCCGGCCAGCACTTCCTGCGGCAACCGGGTCCCGAGCAATCGCTCGATGTCGGCAAGATATTTTTTTTCCTCGCTGCACACCAGCGATACCGCTTCGCCCTCGCGACCGGCGCGACCCGTGCGCCCGATGCGATGCACGTAGTCTTCGGGCACATTGGGCAATTCGTAGTTCACCACATGGGGAAGCTGATCGATATCCAGCCCACGCGCGGCAATGTCGGTCGCCACCAGCACGCGCACACGACCGGCCTTGAAGTCGGCGAGTGCGCGGGTGCGTGCGCCCTGACTCTTGTTGCCGTGAATGGCAGCCGTCGTCAAACCATCCTTTCCCAGGTGCTCGGCGAGTCGGTCGGCGCCGCGCTTGGTGCGGGTAAACACGAGCACCTGAGGCCAGTTGCCCGAGCCGATCAACCACGCCAGCAGGTCACGCTTGCGGTGCTTGTCCACCGGGTGGACACGTTGTGAAACGAGTTCGATGGGTGTGTTGCTGTGTGCCATCTCGATCAATTCCGGTTCGCGCAGGAACTCATCAGCCAGGTGTTTGATTTCGGCCGAGAAGGTAGCCGAAAACAGCAGGCTCTGACGTTCCCGGGGCACGGTCTTCAGGATACGGCGTACATCGCGTACGAATCCCATGTCGAGCATGCGATCGGCTTCGTCGAGCACCAGAATTTCAACCTGCGACAGATCCACGGTGCGCTGATCGATATGGTCGAGTAGTCGGCCTGGTGTCGCCACCAGAATATCCACGCCGCGCGCGAGCTTTTGCATCTGCGGACGGATGGCGACGCCGCCGAAAATCGCGCAGCTGCGCAGTTGCAGATACTTGCCGTAATCGCGGAAGCTCTGCTCCACCTGGGCAGCCAGTTCACGTGTCGGCGTGAGCACCAGGCAACGTACCCGACGTTGTCCGCGATCGGGCTGCTCGCTCAGGTTGTGCAGAATGGGCAGGGCAAAACCGGCGGTCTTGCCGGTGCCGGTCTGGGCGCCGGCCATGAGGTCACGCCCGGCGAGCACCGCAGGAATGGCGGCCTGCTGCACGGGGGTAGGTTCGGTGTAACCCTGTTCGCCAACGGCGCGCAGGACCGCGGCCGAGAGGCCGAGTCGTTCGAAAGACATGCAATTTTCTCCTGGGTGGCGGCCCAGAAGACAATGCACTGGAGCGCCGGTGATTGACTGCTCTCCCATTGAGAACAGTGTGTTGTGATTGAGGAAACGCTTGAGCCGGTCAGGCTTGGCGCGTAAAGAAGGACGACGTTGAAACCGCCCACAAGCTGCGTAGTTTAACAGAAACGCGGGGGACCCCACGTTTCCAGTGTTCCAGAGCGCCCTTCAGTCATCGGCCAGCACGCAGGCAAAAATCAGCGGGGCCACGATGGTGGCATCGGATTCGATAATGAATTTGGGTGTTTCCGCGGCCAGCTTGCCCCAGGTGATTTTCTCGTTGGGCACTGCCCCCGAATACGATCCGTAGCTCGTGGTCGAATCCGATATCTGGCAAAAATAGGCCCACAACGGGGTATCAAGCTCCAGGTCCTGCTGCAGCATCGGCACGACGCAGATCGGGAAGTCGCCCGCGATGCCGCCGCCAATCTGGAAAAACCCGATGCGGGTGTTCGTCGTGCGCTCGCGGTACCACTCGGCCAGCCATGTCATGTATTCGATGCCGCTGCGCACCGTATGCACATTGCTAATATCGCCCTTGATGCAGTGCGCGGCAAAGATGTTGCCGAGAGTGGAATCTTCCCAGCCGGGCACGATAATCGGCAGGTCCTTTTCGCAGGCCGCTACCAGCCAGGAATCGGCTGTATCGATCTGGTAATGCTCTTTCAGAACGCCGGAACGAATCAGACGGTACAAAAATTCATGCGGGAAACAGCGTTCGCCCTTTTTGTCCGCTGCCTGCCACTCTTGCAACACCGCAGCCTCAATGCGACGAATTGCTTCAGCCTCGGGTATGCAGGTGTCGGTCACCCGGTTCAGGTGTCGATCCAGCAGCCCCTGTTCCTCGGCGGGACTCAGTTCGCGGTATTTGGGCACGCGCACATAATGGT
>JBOHZI010000032.1:0-14306 GCA_050738295.1 Gammaproteobacteria bacterium | reverse complement strand
GTATACTCTTGGTCCACAGTCGCTAATTCAGGGTTTCTTGTCCCGGAAAAGTAAGTATCTCCTCAGCAGAGCCGGTGAACCGCCCCGGGAATAGCAGAGGCTCCGGCACTTGAGAGAATGGAGCCATGAATAGCAGGAAAGATCGGTATTCCCCCGAAGTCTCAGGGAACGGGCGGTGCGCGGCAAGCGAGCGGAGACCACGGTGCCCAACTCGGCCTTGCCATGCCTACGCGACAGGGTTCAGCGCCACTTCAGCGTCCCTGCGCCGAACTGACTGTGGGTGGCGGATTTCACCTGCGTGGCCACCGGCGGGGCTTCGTCATCGTGTCTTCGCCCGGTGCATCATGGGCTGGCGTGCCGCGCGCTCGCAGGTGCGGCCGCTGGCGGGGTCTTGAGCCGGTGGGGTTGCGACTCTGGAGTGGGTCGATTGGTTCAATCATCGTCGGCTGCTCTAGCTCATAGACTACCGGACACCGGTCGAAGACGAAGGCGAGCAACATGCCAATTCGCAGAACACGCCAAGACGGCGCGACTCCGACTCACGAGCTCCGGAAAACCCGGGGCGGTTCAGTTCTGACTAAAATGACCCATATTGCTGACAGGCCCCAGAGGCCAGGAGATCAAACATGAAAGCTGTCGCTCTCACCCACTATCTCCCCGTAGAGAATCCAAACGCGTTTCTCGACGTGGAGCTTCCCAAGCCTGTCGCTTCAGGGCGTGACCTGTTGGTCTCGATCAAGGCTGTGTCCGTCAACCCGGTCGATACCAAGGTCCGCGCCCCGAAGGACAAAGTCGAAGAATCTCCCCGGGTTCTTGGCTGGGATGCCAGCGGCGTTGTCGAGGCCGTTGGCCCGGACGTCACGCTCTTCAAGCCGGGAGACGAGGTCTATTACGCGGGCGATATCACCCGGTCCGGCTCCGATGCGGAATTCCAACTGGTGGACGAGCGCATTGTCGGATTGAAACCGACGAGCCTCGGTTTTGCTGAAGCCGCGGCACTGCCGCTGACCACGATCACCGCCTACGAGGCTTTCTTTGATCGTCTCGGCATTGATCGTGATGGTGCCGACCAAGGGGAGTCGGTTCTCATCATTGGGGCTGGTGGTGGTGTTGGCTCGATCGGCATTCAACTTGCCAAGGCAGCCGGGCTGGTCGTTATCGCCACGGCCTCGCGCCCGGAGACGAGAAGCTGGGTCAAGGGACTTGGCGCCGATCATGTGGTCAATCGCCGCGAACCCATGGTTGAACAGATTCGTGCGCTCGGGTTTCAGCATGTCGATCACATTGCTATCTTCAATGACATGCGCCACTGGGAGATGGCAGTCGAGCTAATCCGGCCTGAAGGCGGCATCGTCTCCATCGACAATACCGATCAGCCGATGCCGATGGATGGAATGAAGACCAAGGCAGCCAGCTTGCATTGGGAATTCATGTTCACCCGCGCCATGTTTAAAACACCGGACATGATAGAGCAGCACAAGTTGCTGAACTATGTGGCGAATGAAATTGACGCTGGGCGAATTCGCACGACACTCAGCGAAGTTTTGACCCCGATCAATGCCGAAAATATCCGGGCCGCCCATGCGCTCATCGAAACAGGACGGACAAAAGGTAAGATCGTCGTTGAATCCTTTTGAAATCGATGCCATCTGGTTTTGGATAGGAAGTTATCGCTCATTCGGTCCTTCCAATGGAGCCAAACGGTATTGTTTTGCATGATGAATTTTGGCCTCTGTTGAATTTTGAGTGGATATCATAGTAATGATTTGCCACGCTGGAGGAAACGATGAGGGAGCAGGGCTCAAGGCCGCGTTGGGCCTGCACTTGCCGTGGTGTGTAGGCGATATCGACTTTGACGAAAGCATTCGGTTGTTGAAGAGCAAGATCGATTTTCGCCGGGGCAGCCGGTTCGCGGTGACCGGGATCGAAGGGGAGCATCCGGTCCACGACACCCTCACCAAGCGCTACCGGCACCTGAATTTCCTACAGCACGGACTGCATCCTGGAAGCGCGTGTGCCATGCGTGTACGCCTGCCGGATGGCTCGGCCCGTCATGTCACCGCCCTGGGCCTTGGATGAGACCCAGTGCCTTGCTGGGCAGACTCACCACGCGGCGCACTTACGGGTAAACCGGCTCGCCATCACCGCCTTCCTGCAGGGCGGCATCTGGCAACGATGGCGCGCCTGACCTGTTACTATTACAACATGGATGACATGGTTGAAATGCGGGTACCGCAACCGGTGCGCGATCAGCACACGCCCGTTATCGATATCTACGAAAGGCCCTTGCGGGATCTCAGAATCTCGGTTACCGACCGCTGCAATTTGCGTTGCCGCTACTGTATGCCAAAGGAACTTTTCGGCATGGCTTACAAGTTTATGCCGGTGTCCGAATTATTGACCTTTGAAGAAATTGCACGGATAACACGTTGCCTCGTTAGACTTGGAGTGGAAAAAGTTCGGCTTACGGGAGGCGAACCCCTGGTTCGGCGTAATCTCGAAGAGCTGATCGCGGCAATTACCGATACGGGTATAACCGATATTGCTGTCACAACGAACGGCGTGCTGCTTACCGATAAAAAGGCGCGGGCCTTCAAGGCGGCTGGACTGAGCCGTATAACCGTGAGTCTGGACGCTCTCGAGCCGGACGTTTTTCAGCATATAACCGGAAGCACGGTCAAACCGGAAAGAGTGCTGGCGGCGATCGACGCGGCTAACGCGGCCGGACTGGATCCTGTCAAGATCAATATGGTGGTACAGCGCGGAGTCAACGAAAAATCGATTCTACCCATGGCCGAACATTTTCGTGGTACGGGGCATATCCTGCGTTTTATAGAATTCATGGATGTAGGTACCAGTAACGGCTGGTTGATGAAGGACGTCGTACCTGCAGACGATATACGAGAACTTATCGACAGCGAATGGCCACTGGAGCGCTTGCCTAAACGCTACTCGGGGGAAGTGGCGCAACGATATCGTTACCGTGATGGTGGTGGGGACATAGGTCTTATTGCCTCGGTGACAAAACCGTTTTGCGGGGCCTGCACTCGTCTTCGCTTGACGGCTGACGGTAAGTTTTACACCTGCCTTTTCGCGAATGCCGGCCACGATCTGCGCGGAGACTTACGCGCCGGCATCAGCGACGCGGAAATCGAGGATCGGATAGCTGCGATCTGGACTGGAAGGGCCGATCGCTACTCCGAGCTCCGCACCCAGTTCGGCCACGAAGAGTCCAAGCGGCGGGAAATGTGGCAAATTGGGGGGTGAGTTTTGTCCTCGGAGTTCTTGTAGCACCGGAGGCGAAACAGCGTATAAGATCGGTTGGTGGAATATCGTGAAGGATGCAGGCAATCATATGTTGAAGGTTAGAGTTGAGTATTACGGCATTCTGCAGGAGATCTGCGGCACACGGGCGGAAGAGATAGAGCTCGATGAGCACGAGAATGCTACGGTTTCACAAGCTGTATCGCATCTCGCCGAACAACATCCGGGGTTGAGCGCGTATCGCGAATACATGGCGTGTGCGCTCGATACCGAATTGAGCGAAGAGGACTCCTCTTTGCATGATGGCGCGGTGCTTGCCTTGTTACCACCGGTGAGTGGGGGATAGGCGGCAATGCACCTCGTCACCGATACGATTTCAATCGATCGAGCCTTGAACGAAACGGTCAAGCCCGAAGCCGGAGCGGTTATTGTATTCAGCGGAACCGTGCGCAACCACAACGAAGGACGCAGGGTGAAAAGTATCGCCTATTCGGCCTATAGGCCGCTTACGGAGAAAATCCTTGCGGAAATCGAGCGAGAGAGCTATGACAAGTTCGATATTGTCGAATGTAGTATTGTTCATCGCGTCGGACAACTCGAAATCGGAGACACCAGCGTCCTCATCGTAGTGAGTTCGGTGCATCGCGCGGAAGCATTTGCGGCAAGCCGGTATGCGATCGAGCAGGTAAAACACCGTGCCCCCATTTGGAAGCTTGAGGAATACACCGACGGCACACATAGTTATGTCAAAGGATGTAGCCTGAATGAAAGACATCACGTCGAAGCCTGAGACGCTGCGTAGTGCGACGGCTCAAGCGGTACTCGAATCCGACCAGGAATACATCCGTCTTCTCGAAAAGCGAGTGACCGATAAAGGAGATGCGCTCGAGGCGGCCCGCTTTGCAGGCATGATGGCGGCCAAACGTACATGGGAGCTTATCCCCCTCTGTCATCCGATATCCCTGTCCGTGGTTACGATCGACTATGAGTTCTCGGACAGAAAAGTTACCGTTATCGCCCATGTCCGCGCGATCGCCGCTACGGGTGCCGAAATGGAAGCACTTACTGCGGCAAGTGTGGCTGCGATCACGTTGTACGACATGCTCAAGCCGCACGCCGGAACCGATCTGACGATCGGCGATATAAAGCTCATCGAGAAGACCGGCGGCAAGTCCCAATATCTCCGCCACCTGAAGCAGCCTCGCAAGGCGACCGTAATACTGCTGTCCGATTCCGTTTCTGCAGGAGCCAACCATGACGTATCGGGTGCCCGCGCGTGCGAAAGGCTGATCGCCGCGGGATTCGAGGTTACCGGGCCCGTCCTTTTGCCGGATGAACCGGCGCAGCTCAGGCAAGTCATGAGCGAACAAAGCAGGAAGGCCGATTTGGTGTTTACCGTAGGCGGCACCGGGATCTCGCCACGCGACACTACCGTGGATGCCATCAAGGATATGCTGGATCGGGAGCTGCCCGGGATGGCGGAAACGGCCCGAGCTTACGGGCAGCGTCGGATGCCGTATGCGATGTTGTCACGCGCGATAGCCGGAACGATCGCAGGGACCCTGGTTATTACGGCACCCGGAAGTGTTCACGGCGTAGAGGAGTATCTGGATGCACTCATGCCGGGGATCGTGCACGCGCTTGGAATCCTTCACGGGGAGAAGCACGCGCACGGTTACCGGAATACAATCGAATAGGTCGACATTATCGCCGACCGTTGTTACTTTGGCACCTTGGAGGTGAGATATGGACGAAGAGACGTTTAACCAGAGTATACGCAAGTTCCTGAAGGTCGTGGGCGTCACGTCGCAGAGGGAAATCGAAAAACTGGTTCGCGACGCGATTGCTGCGGGCGACTTGAAGGGCGTTGAGAAGCTTGCCGTCCACGCGACGGTCGAGTTGGACAAATTCGGAACAGTAGCCGCAATCGAGAGTGAAATCTCTCTAGTGTGAGGTTCGCCGCATGATGGGACAGTCGTGTAGGCGAGAAACCTCCCGCCGCTACCGGGCTACCCAGGGGGTACTCGGTTTTCCAGTCGTTCGGGCGTAAGCCCTGGAGGGGCGTGTGACGCGCAGTCTGAAACTGGTGATCGGCACGCGCAAGGGGTTATTCCTCGCGATTACCGATCCTGGGCGAAAACACTTCCGGTGGTCCGGTCCCCTGATAGCGGGTTACGAAATCCAAAGCGCCTTGCTGGATCCCAGAGAGCCGGAAATCGGGTATGCGCTCGCACACCATAAGGTCTGGGGTAGCCATGTTTATCGAACAGCCGATGGTGGCCTGAACTGGAACCCATTGGACGATGTGCCGCGACACCAGCGTGACGAAGGACCCGCAAGCCTGAAAATGCTATGGAGCATAGGAATGGGTCACGCATCTCAGCCTGGCACCCTGTATGTCGGCATAGAGCCCCCCGGTCTGTTTGTCAGCACGCAACGAGGCGTCGATTGGCAATCATTGGAAGGATTTCAGGACCAGCCCAGCGCAAAACTCTGGGCGCCCGCCAAGGGCGGACTGGCCTTGCATTCGGTTGCCAACGATCCCGAGCGCCCTCAGACCCTGTATGCCGCCCTGGCGGCAGGGGGAGTGTACCGTTCCGATGACATGGGGCAACACTGGAAACCGGTCAATCAGGGGGTAAGGGCGCCCTACTTGAATGAAGCGGCGCCCGTAGCGGGTCAGTGTATTCATCGGCTCTATGTGCATCCCGCCGGCGGCGGGAGACTTTATCAACAGAGCCATAGCGGCACCTACGTGAGCCGCGATCATGGGGACAACTGGCAGGAAATCAGTTCAGGCCTACCCAGCGACTTCGGTTACGCTCTGGTGGGCGATCCCAACGACGTGGACACGCTGTATGTCGTTCCCGAACAAAGCAGCCAGCTCAGGGCCGTAGCGGACGCCAGGCTTCGCGTTTACCGTAGTCGCGATGCCGGTAAGAACTGGGCAGTGTGTCAACGGGGGCTCCCCCAGGACAATGTCTATGTGACGATCCTGCGGGAAGGGCTGGAAGCCGACGGCCTCGATCCACCGGGCCTCTACCTGGGAACAACCAGCGGTCACCTTTTCGCCAGCCTTAACGGGGGGGCCTCGTGGGAGTTGCTGGCGGGCTACCTCCCGGGCATCCTCTCAGTCCGTGCAACGCTTTGTTGAAGACCTGATGCGAACCGCCGACTCATGGGAGCGCCTGGTTGGAGGGAAACGCCTGATAGCAGTCGCGGGCGCAGGCGGGAAGAAAAGCACGATGTATGCACTGGCTTCCCAATGTTCGGGGCGAGCAGGGATAACAACTACCGTCAACTGCCCATTGCCGCTAGGCGAGTTACGGATTCACCTCGTCGTCAAGGAAGAGACGGCGTTGATGGAAGCAGTCCGTGACACTTCCCGAGAATACCGGAAGGTTTTCTTCGCGCAGCCCGGGAAGCACGTGGGCTGGGCCGCCGGTATTCAAGCGTCTCTCGTCACGCGGATCCATGACGCGCATCTTTTTGATACGCTACTGGTCAAGGCCGATGGCGCTCGGCGCAGGCTGATCAAGGCACCAGCCGACGGCGAACCCATCTATCCACCCGGAACCGAAATGGTGCTGTACCTGGTTTCGGCGCATGCACTCGGGCGAAAGCTGAACTCCGGTATAGCCCACCGGCTTGAAGAATTCATGGCCGTTACGGGCGCAGCGGAAGAAACCATCATTGGGCCCGAGCACATAGTCAGGCTGTTGACTTCCGGGATGGGCGCATTGAAAGGGGTAGCGCCGGAGGCCTGCCTTGTCCCCATCATAAATCGTGTGGACAGCCCCGCCAGACTTCGGCAGGCGCGTGAAATTGCCGAACAGGCGCTGTCCCAAACACCCGGATTAAGCGGCGTAGTGCTGGCTTGCATGGGCGAAGCCGTACCCTGGATGGAGTTTATTGAAAGATCCGAGCTATAGGAAGTCTCGTGTTGGTTTCCCCCCGTTTTGTCGACTGAGGAGATACCACGCAGTGAGGGTAGTTTTGTGCTCCAGCGAGAGTCCGCGGTGACGCCGGTAGAGGTCTTTGAGTGGGCTGTTGATACCGCCCTCGATTGCGTTCGTTGAGCGCGGTATCTGTGGGTAGCGAACGTAGAGAAACAGACCCGGCAGGCTGTTGTTCAGCAGGGAACGCACGGCGCGCAGCTTGCGGTGAGTGTACCACCATCGTCGCGCTTTGTTGGGGTGATAGGTGCGTTGCTTGAGAAAGTGTTCATGGCGGCGCAACCAGTATCGGTAAGCCCGTAGCCACCGACGGCGCTGACGTTTCGTACGCACCCCAGGCAGTTGGCGCACCAGCTCCAGCAACTGCTGACCGGCCAGGGTTTTGGGGCGCTGAGTGAGGATGGTTTTGGCTTGGCGCACCACATGGACCAGGCAGCGCTGAATCAGAATCTCGGGCCAGATCGCTCGCAGCGCCTTGAGCAGACCCTTGTGACCATCGCACACGGCAAAGCCCGGAGCGACCCCCGCGCATTGGAGTCCCGCAAGTAATCGCAGCCAACTCCGATAGGTCTCGCGCTCGCCAAAGCCCCAGCTGAGTGGCCGCCGACTTGCCTCATCCTCTACCACCAGCACCACGCGGCGGCGTGTGTGCACGCGGGTCCCATCGAGCAGGATGCCCCGCACCGGTAGTGGGGGGAGCACCGGCAACGGGGTGAAGGCCCAGCACGTTCGAAAGCGCTCGCGCAGGGCCCGCGGCGTGATGGCGTAGTGAGGGGCAATCCGCTCCTGACTGAGCCCCGAGAGGAGCCAATCGAGGAAGGCGACGTGATGGGCGCGGGCACCATTGTCTGCCCGTTGTCGCGTTGCCGAGTGAGCACAGAGGCGGCAGCGGAAACGCGGCGTGCCGGCACGCGTTGAGCCCCAGCGTTGCATCGTTCGGCCACAGTAAGGGCAGCGTTTTTTTCACAGCCTGACACTCCGATTAGGAAACCCGATCCCTAATTATGCCCAGAATCAGCCTTATCCTTTTGAATCATAAAAGAAATCCGTACCCTTAGACCAACACGCAGCTTCCTATAGCTCAAAGATCCTGAATCGCGGGTGCGCAACGCCCCATGAATCGGGCACATATATGCTCGATTCATGGGGCAATTTGCTGCGAAAAAACCGTTTATGGATTTTTCATGGATTTCCTGCAGATCACAACGGCAGATGGAATCCGTTGGCGAAATTCAGTGAGGTTGCGAACATCAGGTACATCAACCAGGCCCCGGTCACAAGGTGCCAGAACCCGAGTGCGCGTACGCCGGCTTTCGACCCAATAGAAGCGAAGAAATCGGCAAAGTAGATGAGTGCCAGGCCTATGAACAATACTCCGACGGGCCAATCCCCCGCGATAAAGAATACGATCGCGCCGAGCACAGAGATCGTGAAGTACGCTACGCACATACCGGCATTCGGCCTCGGGTCGTTGCCGTGAGCACGGTTATATCCGATGGCGAACCAGTGGATGCCATATGCCGAGAATGCGAAGGCAGCCATATAGAGCGGGGCTGCCTTGAATACATTGAACCAAGACATCCCGATGAAGAGGATGGTGCCGGCAACAAACTGACAGAAGCCAGGTAGCCAGATACCCCACACGCCTATCGCGCGATCGACGGATTCACTCTTCTCGGGAAACCCGAACAGTTCACTCGGGCCGTAAATCAGATATCCGGTACCCAAGCCAAAAAAGCCCAAGGCGATCGGCGGGAAGGCCGAAGTTGCAAATTCAAGCGGATGCATATCGTTTCCTCCTTAACCTAGTCAGGTAATTGACAACAATCCGGATTGCCCGCAGGCTCGAAGTCGAATCCTGCAAACAATCGCGGAACAGGGCGCCTCTTCGACGATCCGCACGTCCGCCGTTTAACCCTATGCTGCTGGGTCACCGTCACCCCCGAACACTGTGGGTGAGGTTCAGACAGGTATGGATAAAACGGAGGGATTAAGGCGGTGCGTCGCTCTACGGCGGATCGTCGGTTGCAAAGGGAAACTTTCTTGTAGCAGATCATGATTTCGATCTCCTCCCCACTCCAGATCGTGCAGACCTTGAGCTATATGGTCCAACTATAGTACAAAATGGAGCAAATGGAGCTTCCTGTACATTGCCTGCAATATCGGAAGCAGGTTTCAAGCGCCTCGGGCGCGAATAACTCGTCCGCGGAGCTATGGGCCCAGGTCGATAGCACAAGCGACGGGACCGTACACAGGCGCGGCGGCGATAATCGGGTCTGTGGACACGGCGCACTCTGTCGCCGTTGCAGTGATAGAATCAACAGCTAGTACAAAGCAGGGGTGCATGTATGAGCGCTGAAGTAACCGTACGCGTACCCGAGGCATTACGCCAGTTTGCCGGCGGCAATCGGGAGTTTCGAATCGAAGCTTCTTCTGTAAACGAACTGATGACAAGTGCGGCGGCTGAAGGGTACGGCACCCTTGTCAATCATATTTGCACGCGTGATGGCCAATTAAGGCCGTTCGTCAACCTGTATGTGGGCAACGCAAGCATACGTTCGCTGAATGGCCTGAAGACGAGCCTCAATACGGGAGATGTGGTCACGATTTTGCCGTCGATAGCCGGGGGTTGAGAGAAGATCATGTCCGGCCGGGAACAGCGTCTGGCTGAATTGAGAAAGCGAATTCCGGAAGTTTCGCCCGAAGAAGCGTATCGCCTATCACAGGAAAACGCCGTCCTGCTGGACGTGCGCGATCCGGAAGAATTGGCTGACGGCTCCCCATCCGGCGCGATCAGATTGGGCCGCAGTTTTCTCGAGCTGAAGGTGGAAGAAGCCATTCCCCGACTGCACGACCCGGTATGTGTGCTGTGCAATAGCGGCGTACGTTCCCTTTTCGCGGCCGAAAGTCTGTTGCGCTTGGGTTATGAGGATGTCCGTTCGGTAGCAGGCGGTTACGAAGCCTGGAAACGCTCCGAACTGCCGTATGAATACCCGCGGATTCTGAAGGCGCAGGACCGCAGCCGCTATGCACGGCAGTTGCGCATCCCGGAAATAGGGGAGGAAGGCCAGGAGAAGCTACTGGCGAGCCGGGTACTCATCGTAGGGGCAGGAGCGTTGGGCTCACCCGCAGCCCTGTATCTTGCTGCGGCGGGGGTGGGAACGCTGGGGATAGCGGACCATGACACCGTCGAACTGAGTAATCTGCAACGCCAGATCCTGCATACGAGCGAGCGGGTAGGAACGCCCAAGACGCAATCGGCCCGGCAGACCCTGAGCGCCTTGAATCCATCCGTCCGGATCAATACCCATGCCATGCGCCTGAACAGCGCGAATGCAGAGCAGGTCGTGAGCGAATACGATCTGGTCATAGACGGAACGGATAACTTTCCGGCGCGCTATTTGTTGAACGATGTGTGCCTTCGACTGAAGCTGCCTTATGTTTATGCGTCCATTTATCGTTTCGAGGGCCAGGTCAGTGTTTTTTGGCCGGCTTCGCCCACAAGAGAAGGCCCGACACCCTGTTACCGTTGCCTGTATTCCGCCCCTGCCCCAGCCGAGTTGGCGCCGTCATGCGCCGAGGCCGGCGTATTGGGTGTCTTGCCCGGTGTCATCGGGACCCTGCAGGCCGTGGAGGCGTTCAAGCTGATTCTGGGGCTGGGCGATACCTTGATCGGCCGCTTGTTGTGTTACGACGCCTTGACGGCAACGTTTCGGGAATTCAAGACAGCGGCCGACCCGCAATGCCCGTACTGCAGCAAACAGGGCGCATTCCCCGGCTATATTGATTATGAGGCCTTCTGCCGTCAGGCCCAGGCGGGCTGACGGCATCATGTTTTGTCTCGATGGGTCGTCTGTCGTTCCATTTCCTCAACGGCAGACAACGGTTAAGGATTGCGGTCGGGGGTGATGAAAATGGTTGGCATTGAGCCGCGTCCAGATAACGATATTGCGGGGCTGGTGCTTGCCGGCGGTCGCGGTACGCGCATGTGCGGCGAAGACAAGGGCCTGGTCGAGTTCAACGGCAAGCCCATGATCCAACATGTACTGGCCGCGCTGCGACCGCAGGTTGCGGAAGTGCTGATAAGCGCCAACCGTAACGTGGAGCGCTATCGCAAGACCGGCTGTCGCGTGGTGTCCGATTTGCAGGAAGGATTTGCCGGCCCTCTCGCCGGCGTTTCCGCAGGCATACATGCCGTGACGCGTTCACATCTTCTGGTGCTTCCCTGTGACGGGCCTTTTGTCCCGGCATGGCTGGCGCAACGATTATGGGCGGCCGTTGCCGGCAGGAACGACGCGATAGCCGCCGCCCATGACGGCGAGCGGCTGCATCCTACCTTCGCGCTGCTTCCGGTGAGCGTGCTGGATGACCTTGACGCCTATCTGGCCGAGGGCGGGCGCAAGATCGACAAATTCTATTATCGTCATGCCTTCGTCGCCGTGGACTTCTCCGATTACCCGCAAGCGTTCCTGAATATCAATACGCCGGAAGATGTGGAGAAATTCGAGTCCCTGGCCGAGGAGTGGGAAAAGTCCCAGGAGGAGTAAAGATATGGTTGCGAAATCCCGGGCTGGCGGATGTGGTGGACATCACGCCGATGCCATGACGCTGGAATCTGCGCTCGAAACGGTATTGAAGTCGGTCAGCGCGGTGGAAGAAACGGAAGAGGTCGAGTTGATGGACGCGCTGGGCCGGATCCTGGCGCGGGACGTGTACTCCGCCGTCGATGTCCCGGGGCATACGAACTCGGCCATGGACGGATATGCGCTCCGCTGCGAAGATGCCCAATCACCCGGTGACAAGTCACTGCGTATAGTCGGCGAGTCTTTCGCGGGCAGCCCGTATGCAGGCAGTCTGAACCCGGGTGAGTGTGTGCGTATCATGACGGGCGCTGTCGTGCCGGAGTCGGCGGATACGGTCATCATGCAGGAAAATACGGAGCGAAACGGCGACGCAATCAAACTGCAAGCCAGTTGCCGCAAGGGGGACAATATCCGCGCCGCCGGCGAAGACATCAAAACCGGCGAAATGGTGCTTCCTGCCGGCAGAAAGTTAAGGCCCTCGGATCTGGGGCTATTGGCCTCGATCGGAGTGCCGGAGGTGCAGGTAAGGCGCCGAGTCAAGGTCGCCTATCTGTCCACGGGGGACGAATTGCGTCCCGTCGGCGAGGCGTTGGAGAATGGACAAATTCACGACAGCAATCGCTACACGCTGCATGGGATGCTGAGCCAGACCGGTGTAGAGAGCATTGACCTGGGTGTCGTAAAAGATGATCCCGAAGCCCTGCGCAGTGCCTTCGAGATGGCCGCCAAGCAGGCCGATGCAGTCGTTACGAGCGGCGGCGCCTCGGTGGGAGAGGCGGATTATGTGACAGACATTCTTGCCGAGATGGGAGAAGTCTCGTTCTGGCAGATAGCCATGAAACCGGGACGTCCGCTTATTTACGGCAAACTTCACGGTGCCGTGTTTTTCGGACTTCCGGGTAATCCGGTCTCCGTAATGGTGACATTTCTGCAAGTGGTAAGGCCGGCGCTCGCCGTCATGTCCGGAGCACCCCATGAGCCGCCGATCAGATTCAAGGCACGTGCCGAGCGCAAGCTGCACAAGAAGCCGGGGCGGATGGAGTTCCAGAGAGGCATTTTCAGGTATAACGAGAACGGTGACCCAGGCGTGGACAGCACGGGCCATCAAGGCTCCGGTATTCTTCGTTCAATGAATCAAGCCAACTGCTTTATCGTACTGGACCGTAGCAGCGGCCCCATCGAGAAAGGAGAATGGGTCACCGTCGAGCCTTTCCTCTCTTGATGGTCGATGCGCCATGCGGTAGCCGTACAGAGGGGAGCAATGCGCGTGGCTGAGGCTTGATATGTGCTGTAGTTCGGCCTTCTGCGCTCAATCATAAAGGAAAAAATCAAGGTCACGAACCCCCCTTGTTCGGACCCTGATCAGGGGGGCTTGCAAACACTCCGACGCGGGTGTATTTTTGCTGGGTGACTTAGACACGCTGTTTATTCAACAGCCGCTCACAGTGCACGGCAGTGCGAGCAGCGAGGAGAGAGTCCATGAGCACACCCGCCATATCCATGCGCCGACGCAAACGCGCGCAAACCAAGGGTCGGCAGGTGGATCCCGCTTCGCTGGCTGCGGTGCGCGAGGTTCTTGGCGATATGCCGCGTCGGCGCGACATGCTGCTCGAAGGATTGCACTGCATCAATGACCGTTACGGTTGCCTGCGCGTCGAGCATCTGACCGCGTTGGCCAACGAGTTGCGACTGTCGATGACCGAGGTAAATGAAGTCGCGTCGTTCTACCACCACTTCGACATCGTCCGTGATCCTGCCGCTCAGCCGCCGGCGCTTACGGTGCGTGTCTGTGATTCGGTGACGTGCGCGATGTGCGGCGCGGACGAACTCATCGAATCGCTGCAGGGCAAGCTGGGGTCAAACGTACGTATCCAACGCGTGTCCTGTGTGGGGCGCTGCGCGGACGCGCCGGTCGCGCTATGCGGCCAGAAGCCGATTCCGGCGGCCACCCCCGAAAGTGTCGTTGAGGCGGCGACGGCGCACGATGTGGTTCCGGAGACTCTGGCTCCGGTGACCTACGCCGAGTACCGCCGTGACGGTGGCTACAACACGTGGATCGAGTGTGTAACCGGCAAGCGCAATCGCGAGTCGGTGATCAAGGCTATGGAAGATTCCAACCTGCGTGGGCTCGGCGGCGCCGGATTCCCGGCCGGGCGCAAGTGGCGTCTGGTGGCCAAGGAGCCGGGCCAGCGTCTGGTCGCGATCAATATCGACGAGGGTGAGCCGGGTACGTTCAAGGATCGCTACTTCCTTGAGCGTGATCCGCATCGTTTTCTTGAGGGCACCCTGATCGCTGCGTGGGCAATCGAGAGTCGTGAGATCTATCTGTATGTCCGCGACGAGTACCCCGCGTGCCGCCTGATGCTGGAACGCGAGATTGCCGCGTTGCAGGCGGACCCGCCTGCGCCCTTGCCGACCATTTACCTGCGCCGCGGCGCCGGCGCCTATATTGCCGGCGAGGAGTCGGCAATGATCGAGTCCATCGAGGGCAAACGGGCGATGC
>JBOHZI010000031.1:0-14341 GCA_050738295.1 Gammaproteobacteria bacterium | reverse complement strand
TTGAAGCTCTGAGTGTCAGGCCTTTCATCTTGCCTTTGCCGCAATTCGGCTGACATGAGAAGAGTGCAATCCATAGTAATCCACTATCTCCTTGAGCGTGTAGCCGCTACTGGCATCGGCGGCACTTGTGGTTGTATCGTGATTGGAGGCGGTCGTCAAGGCGCGGGCATAAAAAAGCCGCACCCGGAGGTGCGGCTTTGAAGTTCCGGTAACGCTCTCGCTTAGTAGCGGTAGTACTCCGGTTTGTAGGGGCCGCCGACAGCGACGCCGATGTAGCCGGCCTGCTTTTCGCTCAGTTTTGTGAGGCGAGCGTTCAGTTTTTCCAGATGCAGCCGTGCGACTTCTTCGTCGAGGTGCTTGGGCAGCACGTACACCTGTTTTTCGTAGTTCTCAGGCTTGGTGTAAAGCTCGATCTGTGCCAGCACCTGATTGGTGAAACTGTTCGACATCACGAAGCTCGGATGGCCCGTGGCGCAACCCAGATTCACGAGGCGGCCTTCGGCGAGCAGGATGATGCGCTTGCCGTCGGGGAAGATGATGTGGTCCACCTGCGGTTTGATGTTTTCCCACTCGTATTGACGCAGCGAAGCGACGTCGATCTCCGAATCGAAGTGACCGATGTTGCACAGGATCGCCTGATTTTTCATGCGCTTCATGTGATCGTGGCCGACGACATGGAAGTTGCCGGTGGCGGTAACGAAGATGTCAGCCTGTTCGACCACACCGGCTTCGTCGATGTCCACCACGCGGAAGCCTTCCATCGCCGCCTGCAGCGCGCAGATCGGATCGATTTCGGTGACCCACACGCTGGCACCCAGTCCCTTTAACGACTGCGCGCAGCCCTTGCCGACATCGCCGTAGCCGCACACGATGGCGACCTTGCCCGCGACCATCACGTCGGTTGCACGTTTGATGCCGTCAACCAGCGATTCGCGGCAACCGTAGAGGTTGTCGAACTTGGACTTGGTGACCGAGTCGTTCACGTTGATCGCGGGGAACGGCAGCATGCCGTCCTTCGCCATCTGGTAGAGGCGATGCACGCCCGTGGTGGTTTCTTCGGTTACGCCGAGTACGTCGGGCAGACGGCGCGAATACCATTTCGGGTCTTCTTTCAGGTGCGTCTTGATTGCCGCGAATAACGCCGTCTCTTCCTCGTTCTCGGGATTATCGAGCAGCGAGGCATCGGATTCGGCGCGCGCGCCGAGCGTGAGCGCGAGTGTGGCGTCGCCGCCGTCGTCGAGGATCATGTTCGGGCCGGTGCCGTTGCCCCAGTCGAGGATGCGGTGGGTGTAGGCCCAGTATTCCTCGATCGTTTCGCCCTTTTTGGCGAACACCGGGATGCTGTCGACCGCGATGGCGGCGGCGGCATGATCCTGGGTCGAGAAGATGTTGCACGAGGCCCAGCGCACTTCGGCGCCGAGCGCGACCAAGGTCTCGATCAGCACCGCGGTCTGGATCGTCATGTGCAACGAGCCGGTGATCCGTGCACCCTTGAGCGGCTGCTCGGTGGCGTATTTATCGCGCGTTGCCACGAGACCCGGCATTTCGGTCTCGGCAATGGCGATTTCCTTGCGGCCCCAGTCGGCCAGCGACAGGTCGGCGACTTCGCAGTCGCCTTCGAGTGCTGGGTGCTGGGTGCTGGGTGCTGAATTTGCTTTCATTTCACGGGTTCCTCTAGTTCGTAATCTGCGGCATATTCGGCGATTGCGTTGCGCGGTGCCACTGTCGCGCGCAATGCGTTGATCAGGCGTGAGGCTTCATCGGCCAGGTCATACAGGTTCGAGAATTCCGCATCGTCCAGATAACCCGCATCTCTTGCTGCATATAAATGCGATCGTACTTCGGCACACGAACCTTTCGCGATCACCAGAAACTGATGAAATTCCCGCCGGCCAGCGCGATCGAATCCTTCGGCGATATTGGCCATCGCCGATACCGATGACCGCCTAATTTGATCGCGCAGTGCAAAATCTTTGGCGAAAGGCTGCTTCCCAGTTATCCGATAAACTTCACGATTAAGCACACGGGCCTTCTGCCAAGCCACCAGCTTCTCGAACCGGTCAACTGCCATCGGTCACCTTCGCTGAATGCCGAGCACTAAGCACTCAGCACTTTCTTTACGCCGGCGGCGTCGGCCAGTATTTCAGCCTTGTCGGTGCGCTCCCAGGTAAAGCCCGGCTCCTCACGCCCGAAATGACCGTAGGCGGCGGTGGCGCGATAGATCGGGCGCACCAGGTCGAGCATCTGCAGCAGGCCGTATGGCCGCAGGTCGAAATGCTCGCGTACCAGACGCGTCAGTTGCGCATCGCCCACGCGCCCGGTGCCGAAGGTCTCGACCGTGATCGAGGTGGGCTCGGCCACGCCGATGGCGTAGCTCACCTGGATTTCGCAGCGCTCGGCCAGGCCGGCGGCCACGATGTTCTTGGCCACATAGCGGCAGGCGTAGGCGGCCGAGCGGTCCACCTTGGACGGATCCTTGCCCGAGAAGGCGCCGCCGCCGTGGCGGGCCATGCCGCCGTAAGTGTCGACGATAATCTTGCGGCCCGTGAGCCCGGCGTCGCCGACGGGGCCGCCGATCACGAAGCGATCCGTCGGATTGATGTGGATCTTGGTCTCGCGCCCGAGCCATTCGGCGGGCAGCGTGGGCTTGATGATCTCTTCCATCACGGCTTCGCGCAGCGTCTTGTTGTCGACATCCGGATCGTGCTGGGTGGAAAGTACAACGGCGTTAATGCCGGTCGGGCGGTCGTTCTCGTAACGGAACGTGACCTGGCTCTTGGCGTCGGGACGCAGCCACGGCAGGCGGCCCGAGCGGCGCACGTCGGCCTGGCGCTTGACGAGGCGATGCGCGTAGGTGATCGGTGCCGGCATCAGCACATCGGTTTCGTTGGAGGCGTAGCCGAACATCAGGCCTTGGTCGCCCGCGCCCTGTTCCTCGGGGCTCTTGCGATCGACGCCCTGGGCGATGTCGCCGGATTGCTTGCCGATGGCGTTCAGCACGGCACAGGTTTCCCAGTCGAAACCCATCTCGGCGGTGTAGCCGATGTCCTTGATCACCTCACGCACAAGGTGCTCGAGATCCACCCAGGCATTGGTGGTGATTTCGCCGGCGACGATGACCATGCCGGTCTTGACCAGCGTTTCGCAGGCCACGCGGGAGTGCGTGTCCTGTTCGATAATGGCGTCGAGCACGGCGTCGGACACTTGGTCGGCGACCTTGTCAGGATGGCCCTCGGAAACCGATTCCGAAGTAAAGAGGTAATTGTCGGTCATGAGCCGGTGCCCGGAAAAAGTGGGGTTGAACGTTAAATTTTACCATTGACGGGCGGGCCTTGCCTGCGGCAGACCGGGCCTCCCCGAGGCTTCCTGCTTGAGAAAATTGGCCTGTGGCCCCACTATGTACGAACTGGAGCTGGAATAGTGCAATGCCGATATACGAATATCGCTGTAACCACTGCGGGCATCGCTTCGAACGCCTGCAGAAAATGTCCGATCCCGATCCGGAGCGTTGCCCTGACTGTGCTGCGGAAGGCGAGGTCACGCGCCTCATTTCGGCCGTGGGATTTCGCCTCAAGGGCGGCGGCTGGTACGAGACAGACTTCAAGAAAGACAAGCGGCACAACGTGGCCGAGAGTGGCAACGAGGAGAAAAAGAAGACCGAGCCGGAAAGCGAGAAGGGTGCCGCCAAGCCGAGCGAAAAGCAGGACAGCAAGTCGGCCGTGACGGAAAAGAAAAAGCCCGCATCAAAGGCTAAACCCGGCAGCAAAGCCTCGGCCTGAAGCCGCGACGTACAATTTGGGAGCGCCGCCATCCCCGAATCGCGCAGTAAACTGCGCTTCCACCCCAGCCTGTACAGAGCGTGGACAAAAGGGGCGACCGTGAGGCCGCCCCTTGTCTAGTGCGCCAAGTCAGATGTCAGTGGCTTCTGCGTCTCGACCGCAAACCGGTGAGAGCCGCGAGACCGAGTAGTGCGGCGAGACCCAGCCAGCCGAAGCTGCCGCCACCGCCACCGCCACCCGAGGCTTTCACGGTGATGCTGACCGTTGCAACGTTGGAATCTAGCTGCCCATCATTGGCCTTGAAGGTGAAGCTGTCGGAGCTGGTGTAGCCCTGATTGGGCCTGTAAGTGTAGGCGCCCGTCGAAGCGTTGGTGATCGTTACGCCCCCGTGGACAGGCTGAGCCACAATGCTGAAGGTGAGCGGATCGCCGTTGGCATCCGTGGCCTTCAAGGTGCCGCTTGCAGCGGTGTTTTCAGTGGTCGTCAATGTGCCGTCGCTTGCCACCGGCGGAGTGTTGGAGGCAATCGTGGTGACGGCGCTCGCGGTGAGCGGTGGCGTGGCCTTGACGACGCTCGTCGTGTTCTCGAATGTGGTGCCGTTACTGCCGGTTGCTTTGAGCGTCACGTTGGCGCTCGCCGTACCGGCATTGCCCGCAATCGCGCCGAAGTCGCAAGTCACCACGTTCGCCGCTTCGCTGCAGTTCCCCTGGGTGGCATTTGCAGAGAGGAAACTCGCAGCCGTCGGCACCGCCACGGTCACGGCCACCGGGGGCGAGGCGGCGGTGGCGTTGTTGGTCGCAATCGTTTGGCTGACAAAGTTGCTACCGGGGCTGACCTGGGCGGGGACGCTCAGAGCGAGGCCGAGATTACTTCTGCCTTCGAAGTAGGCCGCGCCCTGGTCTTGATTGTCGTTGACAGTTGCATTGGGAGCCCCGACGAGGGCGGTGGTGTTGGCAAGGGCGACCGACCAACCGAAGTAGTTGTTCGCCGCGCCGTCGCTCGCGGTGAGTTTGGCCGTCTGGGTCCAGGTGCCGCCCGAGTTGTTGAACACATAGGCCGCGCCTTGGTCTTGGTTGCTTTTGATGGTGGCGCCCTCCGCGCCGACGAGGGCCGTGCTGTCGGCGAGAGCAGCCGAGTCGCCGAAAAGGTCAAACGCCGCGCCATCGCTTGCAGTGAGCTTGACCGTCTGGTTCCAAGTGCCGCCCGCCTCGCTGAATACGTAGGCTGCGCCTTGATAGGAGTTGCCGTTGACAGTGGCATAGGGAGCCCCGACGAGGACGCTGCTGCCGGAGACGGCAACCGAGTAGCCGAAGGCGTCATCCGCCGCACCGTCGCTTGCGGCGAGCTTGGCCATCTGGCTCCAGGTGCCACCCGCCTCGCTGAACACGTAGGCCGCGCCAGGGCCACCACTTGAGTATTGAGTCGCACCGACGAGTGCGGTAGTACCTGCGAGGGCGACCGAGTAGCCGAAGGCGTCATCCGCCGCACCGTCATCCGCGGTGAGCTTGGCCATCTGGCTCCAACTACCGCCCGTTTTGCCGAACACGTAGGCCGCGCCCTGATCTTGGTTGCCGTTGGTAGTGACGCCGGTCGCACCGACCAGGGCCGCACTGCCAGCGAGGGCGACCGAGTAGCCGAAGTTGTCGCCCGCCGCGCCATCATTCGCGGTGAGCTTCTGGGTTTGGGTCCAGGTGCCGCCCGAGTTGTTGAACACATAGGCCGCACCTTGAAATTGGTTGCCGGTGACGGTGGCTTGATAGGCTCCGACGAGAGCGGTGCCACCGGCGAGTGCGACCGAATAGCCGAAGCTGTCACCCGCTGCGCCGTCGCTCGCTGTGAGCCTGGCCGCTTGGCTCCAGACGCCGCCCGACTCATAAAACACATAGGCCGCGCCCTGACCGTTGTTGCCGTTGACGATGGCGGCCGGCGCACCGACGAGAGCGGTTGCACCCGATATGGCAGCCGAAATGCCGAAGTTGTCACCCGCTGCGCCGTCGCTCGCGGTAACTTTCTGCTCGATCCATACCAGCGGGTCCACCGTGAGCGGATAGGTGGCGTGAGCGTCGTTGACAGCGATCAGAATTTTTTTGCCCTTGCTTTTCAACGTCGCCGGTACGGGCTTGCCGTGGGCATCGGTGACGACGAGCTTGCCGTAGCGGAGCTTGCCCCAGGCAAGCGTGTTTTTCACTGGATTCCCGCTTCCGCGGGAATGACGAGGCGTGGTGGCAAGCGCAAGTACGAGTTCGCCCTGACCGGCGGGGCGCTTCGCGAGCGTGAAGCCCTGTTCGAAGCCCACGGGCAGCACCCGCCACCACTCGCTCACGTCGCCGTGAGCATAGCGCACGCGGTTGCCTTTAATGAGCGGTTTCAGCGCCTGAACTGCGGCAAGTTTCTCGCCACGACCCCAAGCCGCCAGATGCAGCGTGAGTGCGGGGACATCCGTGCCACGAAAGCGCACGCCGCTGGTAGTGAAGCAGGCCGTGAGCGCCTGTTTAGACAAGGTGGCACAGCCATTGTTGTGCACGGCATAGGCCGCACCCGCATCTTTCGCGAGCGTTCGGTACAGCGCCGGGCGTAGCGCCGGCGGTACGTGTGTTGAAGCGTGTGAGCTTGGACTCATCGCCCAGGCCGAGCTGATGGTGAGCACACAGGCCGCGAAAAGCGCAAAGAAGGCCGCGATGGGCGCCGCACGGTGCCTCGTCTGAAGTTGAATCTGCATGAGAATGGCTCCCGCTTGAGGCCGAGAGATCTCTACATCTGCCGGCATGCCCGATGCGGCCGGGCTTCCGTCGAACTGTGCCCCCTGCACAGTCACTGCCGAGTATAGTCCAGGTTGGTCCGGCGGCTGATGTCTGGTGGTGGATAGTCAGGTTTGTGTTGGCGGTTGAGTCTTCGATAGGCTGCCGCTGCTTGCCGCACTGCGGCCAGGCCGTTAAACTACCCCGTTACGAACGCTGTCAAGGGATGATAGCGGTTCGGCCCCCTGAGTCGAATAATCCGGAGCGAGATCGTGCGCACGCATTCCAGTGGCGAAGTCAACACTCAATTGATCGACGAGACCGTGACGGTGTGCGGCTGGGTGCATCGGCGGCGTGACCACGGCGGCGTGATCTTCGTGGACTTGCGTGACCGCTCGGGCCTGGTGCAGGTCGTATTCGATCCCGATACCGAGAGCGCGTTCGCACAGGCCGAGCGCCTGCGCAGCGAATGGGTCATCGAGGTGACGGGTCGGGTGCGTCGTCGCCCGGAGGGCACCGTCAATCCCAATCTGCCGAGCGGGGAAGTGGAAGTGCTGGCGGGTCGGATCGAAGTACTGGCGGCGGCCGAGACTCCGCCGTTCACGCCGGAAGACGATGACGTCAACGAGGACCTGCGCCTGCGCTACCGCTATCTGGACCTGCGCCGTCCGGCGATGCAGCAACGGCTCATGGCCCGACATCGCATAGTTCGCAATCTGCGCACTTACCTCGACGCTGAGGATTTCGTCGAAATCGAAACGCCTTGCCTGACCAAGGCAACGCCGGAAGGCGCACGCGATTACCTCGTGCCGAGCCGCACCCACGGCGGGCGCTTTTTCGCCCTGCCGCAGTCGCCGCAGCTTTTCAAGCAGCTCCTGATGATGGGCGGGATGGAGCGTTATTACCAGATCGCACGCTGCTTCCGCGACGAAGACTTGCGTGCCGATCGCCAACCCGAATTCACTCAGCTCGATATCGAGACCACGTTTCTCGACGAGCCCGCGATCATGGCGCTGATGGAGCGCATGCTGCGCGAATTGTTCAAGGCCGAATTGGACGTGGATCTCGGTGAGTTCCCGCGCATGACCTATGCCGAGGCCATGCTGCGGTTCGGCACCGATCGCCCGGATCTGCGCATTCCGCTGGAATTGGTCGAAATTGCCGATCTGGTCAAGGACGCCGACTTCAAGGTGTTCGCCGCGCCGGCCGCCGATCCTGCGGGCCGGGTTACGGTGCTCCGGCTGCCCGGCGGCGCCGAACTGAGCCGCGGCCAGATCGATGGCTACACGGAATTCGTCGGCCGTTACAAGGCGAAGGGTCTGGCCTGGATCAAGGTCACGGACCGTGCCGCCGGGCGCGAAGGCTTGCAATCGCCCATCGTCAAGTTCCTGGACGATGCAGCGTTGGAAGGCATCCTTGTGGCCAGCGGCGCCGAAACCGGCGACATCCTCTTTTTCGGTGCCGGCGCGGCGAAGGTCGTGAGTGAATCGCTTGGCGCGTTGCGTGTGCGTCTCGCCGAGGATCACGGGCTGGTCGGCAAAAACTGGGCACCGGTGTGGATCGTGGACTTCCCCATGTTCGAGTGGGACGAGGACGAAAAGCGCTGGCAGGCGCTGCATCATCCCTTTACCGCGCCTAGTGTGGATTCGCCCGAAGCCTTGGCCGCAGCGCCCGGCGATGCTCTGTCGCGTGCCTATGATGTGGTGCTCAACGGTTACGAGATCGGTGGCGGTTCCATCCGCATCCATCGCTCTGAACTGCAAAGCGCCGTGTTCACTACGCTGGGTATTGGAGAGGCAGAAGCCGCGGAAAAGTTCGGCTTCCTGCTCGAAGCGCTGCGCTACGGCGCGCCGCCGCATGGCGGTATTGCCTTCGGCGTGGACCGGCTGGTGATGCTGATGACCGGTGCGCCCAACATCCGCGAGGTGATCGCTTTCCCCAAGACGCAGACGGCGGCGGATCCGCTGACGGGTGCGCCGAGCGCGGTCGATGCACGCCAATTGAGCGATCTGTCCATTCGCCTCAAACCGGGACTATGATTTTAGTGTACTGCTTCACCCTGTTTGGCCCATTCAGAGCCAAGCGCACGGGTCAGGGCAAGGCGCAGTGCGCCGTCAAGGGTCGTTCCCTTGGCAAGCGCTGCAACGCAGCCATGGCCCGTGCGCCTGGCTCCCGACGGGCGAGCCGCTGGGCGTTGTCTGCCGCGTTGCATCCGCTTGAAAAGGAACCACCTTTCCTGCGCGAATGCGCCTTGCAGCCGAACGCTCAGCGACTCGCTGAATGGGTCAAACAGGGTGAAGCAGTACACTAGCGTCTGCCATACTGTTGAACCTCGCACGCCCACGCTGGTCGTACTCATAATGGGTTCGCATCCAATACTGTCCGGAGAGACTCGATGAATCGTATATCCGCTCGTGCCGCGGTTGCCGCCATTGGCGTGCCGCTTGTTGTTGCCGCAGCTGCGGCCGTCTGGATCGGGTGGAGTCCGTCGCGTTCCGCAACGCACACGGCGGCGCAGGTGACGCGCGGCGCGCGCGCCCGACTCGCAAACCTGGCGGTACCTTTCATTGCCAACCGGGGTCAACTCGATCGTCAGGTGGCGTTTTATGCCCCGACTTTTGCCGGTACAGCCTTTATTACTCACACCGGTTCTCTGGTGTTGTCGCTGCCGCCGCAGTCCGGGCAAAAATTCACTGCCGGCTGGACGCTCGTGGAATCGCCGGTAACGAATCGCACGCCCAGTATTCGCGGTGTACAGCCCACCAAGACGCGAGTGGCCGTTTTCCAAGGCAGCAATAAAGCGCACTGGCAACACGGATTGCAGACATACGCTCAGGTGAGCCTGGGTGAGGTGTGGCCCGGAGTCGACTACGGTGTACGTGCGCACGGCGCCAACGTGGAACGTCTCTTCACCATACAAGCGGGTGCCGATGCCGGCGCCATCCGCATGCGCGTCCGTGGCGCCCATGCCTTGCAAGTCGAGCACGGTCGCTTGGTGGCCGAGACCGGTAATGGTCCGGTAACGCTTTCACGGCCCCGCGCCTGGCAGCGCGTGGACGGCAAGCGGCACACGGTGCCCGTGCAGTTCACCGTAGCCGCCAATGAATACGGTTTTCGCCTGGGGGCGCACGACCGGCAGGCGCCGGTAGTGATCGACCCCTTGATCCGCACCACGTACTTGGGCGGTGCGAACGGTATCAGCGCGGCCAATGCCATGCAGATACTCACCGCGAACGGTAACGTTTACCTCGTCGGCGCCACCACCAGTGCTGCGTTTCCGGGCACCGTCGGTGGTGCGCAGCCCGTGCTCGCCGGTGCGAACGATGCTTTTGTCGCCGAACTGAGCCCCGATCTGTCACAGCTTATTCAAACCACCTATCTCGGTGGCAGTGGCGATGATGCGGCGAACGCGCTCGCGATCGCGCCGGCGGGAACGCCCAACGCGGGTGACATCTACATTGCCGGCACCACGCATTCGACCGATTTTCCCGGCACGACCGGCGGCGCCCAGGCTCAATGCGGGGGCAGCGCCAGCGCATGCCAGACCGATGGCGATGGCTTCGTGGCGGTGCTTGCTCCAGATCTGAAAACGCTGATTCAGGCCAGCTATCTTGGTGGTTCCGATACCGACGAGGCCACCGCACTTGCCATCGCGCCCTCCAGTGCAACCAGCGCGGGTGCGGTCTATGTGGCCGGGCGCACTCTGTCCCAGGACTTCCCGCATGTCGCCGGCGGCGCGCAACCGCAGGCCGCTTCGGCGGATTTCGATGGTTTCGTGGCACGCTTTAACCCTGGTTTGACCGCCATCACTCAGGCCAGCTACCTCGGCGGTACCGCCGTAGATGAAATTTATGCGCTTGCTCTGGCTCCAGCGCCGGCAACCTCGGGTACGGTCTATGTCGCGGGCAATACCAGCTCGAGCGATTTCCCTTGCGCGAATGCCGGCGGCCCCCCACCGGCGGGCGGCGCTTGCGCGGCGGGAGCGACCAGCGGCGCACAAAGCCAATTGGCAGGCAGCTTCGATGCCTTCGTTTCCGCTTTTGATTCAACTCTGACTCATCTGAAGCAGAGCACCTATCTCGGCGGGTCGGATGTCGATAATGCCGATGTGTTGGCAGTGGCGCCTGCTGGCAATTCAGAGGCAGGGCAAGTGTTTGTGGGAGGGGATACTTATTCCACTGATTTTCCGGGCGTTGCGAACGGCGCGCAGAAAACATCGGATGGTAATGGCGACGGATTCGTTGCCCGGCTCACCCCTGATCTGCATAGCCTGGGCGGCGCAAGCTACCTCGGAGGCAGTGGAACGGATAATGTGCAGGCGCTCGTGTTCGATGGCACCAGCGCTCTTTATGCGGCAGGCCAAACGGCTTCGACCGATTTCCCCTGTACCGCACCCGGCGGCCCGGCTCCCGCGGGCGGCGGCAAATGCACGCAGCAACATGCGGGCGCACAGTCCAATTATGGAGGCGGTCTGAGTGATGGATTTGTGGCGTTGCTCGATACGACGCTTGGCTCACTTGTTCAGGCGACTTATCAGGGGGGCAACAATCCTGACAGCATAACCGGCATTGGCATGGCTCCTGCGGCCAGTACGTTTGCCGGTGACGTTGTCGTGGGCGGTGCAACCTATTCGGCTAATCTGGCCGGTACTACCGGTGCGGCACAACCTGCCTATACCGGATCGGGCGACGCCTTTGCCGCGGCCATTGCGCCCAACTTGCAGGGTCCGCAGATCACCTTGAATGTGGCCGTAAACGGACCGGCTTCGGTCGATGCAGGTAATAATTTCACCATGACCGTTGTGGTTACCAACGACAGTCCCTCCGGTTCGACTGCTGCGACTAACGTGTCTGTCGCGGATACAATCAGCAGTCCCACTTCGACTGCAACTGTAACGTACGTAAGTTCTCAGACTACGCAAGGCACGTGCACCAACGACAGTGGCTTTCTGACTTGTAATCTGGGCAATCTGACCGCTGGCGGCGGCAGTGCCACGATTACGATCACGGCCACGGCGGGCGGTGCTGCCGGGGATTCGACGAGCAACGTTACGGTGACCGCTGATCAAGCGCTTTCTTCGGGTTCTACGAATAGTGTCTCGCACGACACAAACATCACAAAACCGTCTTCCTCGGGCGGCGGCGCCTTCGGATGGCCGTCGTTGTTGCTGTTGACCGCCTTTGCATTGGGCTTGGCAATTCGCCGGCAACGGGAACTCGCGCAAGCACGGGTCTGATACGGTGCCGGACGCGGCTTTCAAGCGTCCGGAGTCGGTGCTGGTGCTGGTCGCGAGCCATGTGGGAGAGGTTTTATTGATCGAGCGGCGTTTCCCGGCGAGCTTCTGGCAATCGGTCACGGGCTCGCTCGAATGGGGTGAAAGCGCGCTTGACGCAGCACGCCGTGAACTCCTGGAGGAAACGGGTATAGCCGTCGAGGCCATCGAGGACCTGCAAATCGGTGCCCGTTTCTACATCCGCTCCGAGTGGCGAAAACGATTTGCGCCCGGCGTGCAGGAAAACCGCGAGCACTGGTTCCGACTATGGCTGGATGCGTCCGTGCCGGTGCGCTTGAGCCGGGAGCACGTGTGTGTCCAGTGGTTGCCGGTGCGGGAAGCCGTGAAGCGGGTCGCTTCCTGGTCCAATCGTGTGGCGTTACAGCGTTACATTCTGCAACCGCTCTGCCAGGAATAAGGGACCTCTGACCTATCCATACGCGGTCGCGCCGGAGTCTTTGCGCTCGACTGGCAAGGAACGAGGAGAGAAGTTTGCTCGTTGCAAATGAACGACGAATGACGCCGTCCAGGCGGGCGCAAAGGCCCGTCCCCTCCGGGGTTTGGCCCCAAAGGCCCGACTGCCGCGTTGCCCGGCTTGACCGTAGTCCCTGCTACGGCACTGCGCCGAGCGCCTTGCATCCGGGCCTTTGGGGCACAAACGCGATCCGTGTATGGATAGGTCAGAGGTCCCTATGAATTTACGTGGCGGGCCCCAACGCGTAAAACAATTGATCCAAACGTGCGATGTGATCATCCCGGTCGTAGTGGCCACGGGCAAAGCTTTGACCAGCACGTGCCAATCCATGACGGAATTCCGCGTCCTGCGCCAGGCGTTCGAGACAGCCCGCCAGTGCGGCAGTGTCGCCCACCGGATAGGTGAGTCCGGTTTCGCCGTGAGTGATGACTTCGAGCACGCCACCGGCGGCGGTTGCTACTACCGGCACGCCGCGCAGCATGGCCTCGACCAGTACCAGCCCCAGCGTCTCGTTCTGCGAAGGCATGACCACCACATCGCAACACGCCATAGCCGGGCGGGCGTCGGTTAGCGCTGCCAAGAACCGTACCCGATCACCGAGGCCTGCTTCCTCGATGCGCGCGCGCAGGCGCCCTGCGTAATGGATGTCCATCACCGGTCCGGCGAACACGGCGCTGAGCGCCAGTCCGTTGCGACCGAGACTGACCAATGCTTCGATCAATTCATGCTGGCCCTTGGCGGGTTCGATGCGCGAAAAACAGCCGACGACGAAATCGGCATTCGGCGGACGCACCTTGGCGCAATCCATCCGTTCGTGACCCGCTTCCACACCCGGCGGCAGCGCCACAATACGCGAAGCGGCCAGCGGCAACTTGTCTCGCGCAGCCTGCGCGACTTGTTCGGTGATGGTGAGCATCAAGTCCACCTGGCCAAGCATCAGGCGGTGGATGGCGCTCTTGCGTCGGTTGCGGGTGATCGCCATGTGTCGGCTGTACACCAGCGCCGGGCGACCGCCGGCGAGGCGTTTGGCAGCGGCGGCTAGCGCGAGGTCGGCACTGCGGTGAATGTGGATGATGTCGGCATCGCGGGCCAGGCGCGCCAGGCGCCGGACGCCATGCAATGGGCGGTATCGGCTGGTCGTCAGGCTGAGTGCCGGTGTACTCTGGGCACGCGTCGCGAATTCGCTGTCGGGGGCTGCTACTACCTCGACACGATGGCCGCGTGCGGACAGATCGCGCACCAATCCGGCCGCGTAGCCCTCAAGCCCGCCACGGCCCGTGGACAGGCAAAGCTCGATAATGGTCAACGGCCGATGGGAAGTAGGAGCCAATGCAACAACCACGGGAAAGCAACCCCGGCGATACTACGCTATTTACGTCTGAGCACAAATCGATGCGCGTGATATTCGTCCACGGTTTGTTCCTGCGCGGCTACGAAGCGGTGTTGTTGGCCCATCATTTGCGTGTCGAGGAGATCAGGCTGGAGCGCTTTCGTTACTCGAGCCGCAGGGAATCTCCCGCGAAGGTGGCCACGCGCCTTGCCGAAGATTTGAGGCGGGCACCCGACACCCACATCATCGCTCACAGCCTGGGCGGACTGATTACGCTGACGGCACTAGCCGAAGTGCAACCGGATTGGCGCGGCCGGGCGGTGTTGCTCGGTTCACCGCTCGCGGGCAGCGAGTGCGCACGGCGCGTAGTTGCACGGCGTGGTGGCAATTGGCTGCTCGGTGCCGCACGAGACATCTTGTGCAACGGACTCGCTCCGATGGCTTTGCCGCTCGACCGTGTGGCAGTTATCGCAGGCACCTGCAACCATGGCGTCGGCCACGTACTACGCGCGTGTTCCCCACCCGGCGATGGTGTCGTACGCGTAGCCGAAACCCGGCTTGACGGCGTGTTGCATCTGCCGCAAGTCAACACAACCCACCTCGGCCTGATCTTCAATAAGCATGTGGCCGATGCGGTGATGCGGTTCATTGGCAAGTGCAGACATGCTTGACGGCATGGACACGCAGATTGGCATCTGTGGTGTAACTGCTTCCAGCTAAAGTTTTCTCTTACTGTATGCTAAATAT
>JBOHZI010000030.1:0-14350 GCA_050738295.1 Gammaproteobacteria bacterium | reverse complement strand
GGCAAGCACGTAGTGGTCGTCGGTGGCGGTAATACGGCGATGGATTGCTGTCGCAGTGCGCTCAGGCTCGGCGGCAAGGAGGTCGTCGTCACCGTGCGCAGCGGCTTCGAGGAAATGAAGGCACACCCCTGGGAAAAGGAAGAGGCCATCGCGGAGGATCTGCCGATCCTCAACTGGCACAACCCGCATTCCTTCGTGATGAAGAACGGTCGCCTCGTGGCGATGGCTTTCGACAAGGTGCGTGCCGAATACGCCGACGGTCGGCGCAAACTGGTACCGACCGGCGAGCGCATCGAAATTCCCTGCGACGATGCGCTGCTTGCCATCGGCCAGGACGCGGTTTTCCCCTGGATCGAATCGGAACTCGGCATCGACATCGGCGACAACGGTCTGCCCGTGCTCGATCCCGTCACTTTCGAGTCCACGCGTCCGGGCGTGTTCTTCGGCGGCGATGCGGCACTCGGCCCCGACAACATCGTCTCGGCGGCGGCCCACGGCCACGCAGCGGCCATCTCGATCGATCTGTATTGCCACGGCAAGGACATCCACCGCGACCGCTTGCCTCCGGGACTTAATCTCGTCAGCCAGAAGATGGGGCTACACGAATGGGGCTACGGCAACGACTACGACGAAGCCCTGCGCGTCGCCGTACCGCATGCAAAAAAATCCGATGCGCTCGCCAACATCAAAATCGAAGTCGAACTCGGCTACGACGTAAAGCTGGCGATCGAGGAATCGGCGCGTTGTCTCAACTGCGACGTGCAAACCGTGTTCACGCCCAAGCTTTGCATCGAATGCGACGCCTGCGTGGACATCTGCCCGATGGACTGCATCAACTTCACCGCGAACGGCGAAGAAGACGAACTGCGCACACGGTTGCGCGTACCCGCGACCGACACTGCGCAGGACGTGTACGTGGACGGGCCGCTCGCGACGGGGCGCATCATGGCGAAAGACGAAAACCTGTGCCTGCACTGCGGACTTTGCGCCGAGCGCTGTCCTACCGGCGCCTGGGACATGCAGAAATCCACCATCCACCTGGCCCAGGCCGGCGGTCTCTGCCATGAATAAAAGCCTCTCGCGCAGCATAGCTGCGCTCCTGCATAAGGAAGCGTAACGATGCCGGTGGGACATCTCAACGAATTTGTCATTCGCTGTGCCAATGTGAACGGCACGGGCTCGGCGAGCGCCAACAACTTGCTCGCCAAGGCGTTCTATCGCATGGGCCTGCCGATTGCGGCGAAGAACATGTTCCCCTCGAACATTCAGGGTCTGCCGACCTGGTTCGAAATTCGCGTGAGCGAAGCCGGGCATACCGGTCGGCGCGGCAGTGTGGATCTGGTCGTCGCCATGAATCCACAAAGCTTCAAGGAAGACGTCGCAAGCGTCTGTTCCGGCGGCTACCTGCTCTACGACTCGACCAAGCCACTCAACCCCTCGATACTGCGCAGCGACATACATTTTCTCGGTCTGCCGTTCATCGAGATGGTGCAACAGTACACGGATCAGCGCAAGCGTCTGCTGTTCAAGAACATCTGCTACGTGGGCGCGCTTGCGGCGCTGCTCGACATCGAGCTTGACGTGCTCAAGCAATTGCTCGGCGAACAATTCAAGGGCAAGGAGAAACTCGTCGCACCCAATATCGAGGCGCTTGAAGCCGGACGCAAGGCAGCACTTTCGGCCTTTGATTGCCCGCTCTCGATACGCGCCGAACGTCGCGACGCCGTCGGCAATAAAGTCCTCGTCACCGGCAACGACGCTGCGGCACTCGGCTGCGTGTACGCGGGCGCAACCGTTGCCGCCTGGTATCCGATCACGCCTTCGACCTCGCTCGCCGAGGCTTTCGGCAATTATTGCGAGCGACTGCGTGTGGACGAAGACAGTGGACGCAACAAGTTCGCTGTCGTGCAGGTGGAAGACGAACTCGCTGCAATCGGCGTCGTCATCGGTGCGACCTGGAACGGCGCGCGCGCCTTCACGGCAACCAGTGGACCGGGCGTGTCGTTAATGGGCGAATTTATCGGCCTCGCCTACTACGCTGAAATTCCGGTCGTGCTCTTCGACATCCAGCGTGCAGGACCCTCGACCGGCATGCCGACGCGCACCCAGCAATGCGACATTCTCGCTGCCGCCTACGCCTCGCATGGCGACACCAAACACGTGCTGCTGTTTCCGTCCACACCGACCGAATGTTTCGAGTTTGCTGCTGTCGCCTTCGATCTCGCCGAACGCTTGCAGACACCGGTAATCGTAATGAGCGATCTCGATCTCGGCATGAACACCTGGCTTACCGAACCCTTCGCCTGGGACGAAGCCTACGTGCCGGATCGAGGCAAGCTGCTCGATCATGACGCACTCGAATCGGGCACGTCCTTTTACCGTTATCTCGACGTGGACGGCGACGCCATTCCTTACCGCACATTGCCCGGAACACACCCGTCCCGCGGCGCGTACTTCACCCGCGGATCGGGCCACGACAAATACGGCCGCTACACCGAGGACAGCGAGAAATACCAGGACAATCTGGATCGGTTAAGACGCAAATTCGACACGGCGGCGAAGCTCGTGCCGAAACCGTTGATCGAAGCCGTGCCCGGAAACGATGCCGCGGTGCTCTACTTCGGCACCACGGCGGAGCCGATGCGCGAGGCGCTGGAAGGACTGGAAGCGCGCGGCGTTGCGTTGGATGCAATGCGCCTGCTCGCCTTTCCGTTCGGCGAGGAAGTCCACCGCTTCATCGAAGCGCACGACACCGTATTCGTGATCGAGCAGAACCGGGATGCACAGTTGCGCACCCTGCTGCTTGCCGAAGGCGGCTTCGCTCCGGAGAAGCTCGTTCCCGTGCTGCACTACGGTGGTCTCCCGGTCACCGCCGACTTTCTCATCGAGACTGTGCTCACGCATCTCGCGCCGGATGTGGCGCTGCCTTCCGCGGGAATCGCATCATGACCTATCTCGCCAAACCCGCAGTCCATCACCCGGCGCTGCTCAAAAACACGCTCGGACTTACGCGCCGTGACTACGAAGGCGAGATCTCGACGCTCTGCGCAGGCTGCGGACACGACTCGATCAGCGCCGCACTCATCCAGGCCTGTTTCGACCTCGAACTCGAGCCGCACCGGCTCGCCAAACTTTCCGGCATCGGTTGCTCGGCCAAGACGCCGACGTATTTTCTCGGCGCCGCGCACGGCTTCAACGGAGTGCACGGGCGCATGCCCTCGCTCGCGACCGGCGCCAATCTCGCCAACCGGGATTTGATCTACGTCGGCATCTCGGGCGACGGCGACACCGCCTCGATCGGCCTCGGCCAGTTTGTGCACGCCATCCGCCGCGGCGTGAACGTGCTCTACATGGTTGAGAACAACGGCACCTACGGGCTCACCAAGGGCCAGTTCTCCGCCACCGCCGATATCGGTTCCACCAGCAAGGGTGGCGAGTCCAACCCCTACCCGCCAATCGATCTTGTGCGCCTCGCACTCGACATGGGCGCGGGCTTCGTAGCGCGCGGTTTCTCCGGCGACAAGGATCAGCTCATCCCGCTCATCCGCGCTGCGCTCAGCTATCCCGGCTTCGCCTACATCGACTGCCTCTCGCCCTGCGTCACCTTCAATAACCACGAGGGTTCGACCAAGAGCTACGCCTACGTGCGCGAACACGAACTGCAAATTGCCGATCTCGTACCGCCCGAAGAAGAAATCACCGTTTCCTATGCGCCCGGCGAACGCAAGGCCGTCACGCTGCACGACGGCTCGCAGCTGGTGCTGCGTAAACTCGCAGAGGATTACGAGCCCGACGACCGTGGCGCGGCGCTCGACCTGCTTGCAGCCCATCGCAAGCACGGGGAAATCCCGACCGGTCTGCTCTATCTCGATCCCGAGGGCACGGACATGCACGCGCATCTACACACGGTGGGGACGCCGCTAAACGCGCTGGACTTTGCCGAGCTATGCCCCGGCAGCGACGCGCTCAAAAAAATAAACACCGCACTACGCTAGTTTCGCGAGACAAATACCCCAGCTTCGAGATGGCGCTGTAAACAAGCCGCCAGAGCGAAACCGGACTCGGCGGCTTCCGCTTGCGTAAAAGCATCGCCGAGCGTAGCGCCTTCACGACAGGCATCGAGGAAGGCATATTCGCAGGCGCTCAGCGCAACCATTTCCACCGCCTCGTGCGGACGCACGACGAGCACGCGCTCGCCGTTGTCCACTGCCGGCGGTTCGCCGGGCTCCTCTTCCAGGCAATACAGCCACAGGGTCAGAACCGGGTAGGTCGAAGCGACCAGGCGCGCGCTCGGATGCAGCGCTAGACGTAAATCGGCATCGGCGCCGGTGAGTGCCGCCGGCTCCAGCGCTTCGGTATCGGCCGCGAGCAGCGCCTCCTGACGCGCCCACTCGAGCCGCGCGACCTCGGGCAGATAGGCCACTTCTGCGGCCTCCGGCATCGTAGCCAGAAAATCAGCAAAGTCCGCGCCGTAACGCTGAAGATTACCCGAAGTCGAAGGATGCGTTCGAATGAAACGCGCAGCCGCTGCATTAAAAAAATCCTCGCCTACCAGACGGGAAACGACGGGATAATCGACGCCCAGCGCCTCGGTCAGATTCCCGACGAGATTATTGCGGTAGATACCGAGGCGATCGGCGGGCGTGAGCCCGGCACCTCGCACCGCGGCTAGCGCCTGCGGATCGTCCTCGCCGCGCACATGGCGGGCGAAGGCGCGTTGCAGTTCAGGCAGCGCGGACACGGGCTGCGTCCAGCAGCCGCCCGGCATGCGCCGCTTCATCAAGCAGCGTCTCCAAGGGCGGCAGATCGCGGTCCCATTCGATCAACGTCGGCTTGGGCCCCAGTCGAGAAAGCGTGTGAGCATATAACGCCCACACCGGCTCGGCGACCGGTCTGCTGTGACTGTCGATCAGCAGCGGCACGCCCTGCGGGTCCTTGCGGGTGAACCCGGCGAGATGAATTTCCTCGACCGGGCCGGCCGGCACGGCATCCACGTAACGGTAGGCGTCAAAGCCGTGATTGACGGCGTTGACATAAACGTTGTTCACGTCGAACAGAATGCCGCAGCCGCTCCGTTCGGAGAGTGCGGTTAAAAATTCCCATTCCGGAATCGTCGATTCCGTGAACTCGAGATAACTCGAGACGTTTTCAATCAACATGCGTCGGCCAAGAACGTCCTGCGCTTCGCTTACCCGCGTGCTCATGTGTGCAAGCGCCTCTTCCGTATAGGGCAGCGGCAGCAGGTCGTTCAGATGCGCACCGCCGATGGCGCCCCAGCACAAATGCTCGGACACGAGCGCCGGTTCGACACGCTCCACCAGCGCTTTCAGGCGTCCGAGGTGTTCTCGGTTCAACGGGTCGGCCGAACCCAGAGAAAGCCCCACCCCGTGCAGGCTGACGGCGTACTCGTTACGTACCGCTTCTAGCGTGCGCAACATCGGACCGCCGGCGCAGAAGAAATTTTCACTGTGCACCTCGACAAACGGCAGCGCCGGTCGTTCGTCTAGAATCTGTTCGTAATGTACGGGTCGGAGACCGATCCCGGCTTGTGCCGGGATCGGTTCCGGAACCGAACGCGATGCGATTCGCGCTATCGGCATGATCAGCCCTTGTGGCCCATCATGCTCTTTTCACCCTTGGTCGTACTGCCACCGGCAATCTTTTCGCACAGTCCGGCTGGCATTTCCACGAAGGCATTGGCGTCGCGCGCTTTCTTGTCCAGTCCGGCACAACTGTGGCCAGGCGACTGACAGTCGTTTTTGTGCGCGGCATTCACACCGTAACACTTCACGGTCTTGGCCATCATGTGATCCGACTGGCCCTTCATCATGGATTGATCCTTCATGCTGCCGGCGCTGGCACTCTGCACGGCCACGAATGCGCCGGCAGCAAAGAGAGCGGCGACAGCCGATTTGATAACGAGAGATTGCTTGTCCATTGCTGACTCCTGATTAGTGAAACTTCAAATAACTACCTCTTGCCGGAACGGGTGAATCCCACTCCGACCGCGGCGAAGAGTCGCGACAGCCATGGATTCCTTACACACCCTGCGCTACGTCCTGCTCCGCCGGCCGCGACGAGCCCGATCCTGCCTTGCATTTGACAATTCGGAACCGTCACGGTTCGCAGTCAAGTCTAGGCAAATATTTGGCCGAAAGCATCACAATTCGATCACGAGGCCAGACATCGTCGCGCTTTCACTGAATCGCAACACCCTCCAGAGCGAGCAGCTTGCGCTTGCGAGGCAACCCGCCGCCGTAACCGGTGAGCGAGCCATCGGCCCCAATCACTCGGTGGCACGGCACGACGACAGAGATCGGATTAGCCCCATTGGCCGCCCCCACGGCGCGGATCGCCTTCGGCTTGCCGATGCGCCGTGCGATGTCACCATACGATTGCGTCTGGCCATAGGGGATGTCCCGCAATGCGAGCCAAACGCTACGCTGAAACGGTGTCCCTTCGGGCGCCAACTTCAGATCGAATACCCTGCGTCGCCCGGCAAAGTATTCGTCCAGTTGTTTTTTCGCCATTAGCAGAACCGGGTGGCGCGGCTGCTCTTTCCAGTCATTGCCTATGGCCGGCGAATGCTTGCCGTCGGCAAAATGGATGCCGATGAGTGCCTCGTCGTCAGCCATCAGCAGCAGGTTGCCGACCGGACTGTCGTGATATGTGTAGTACATCATGTTGTTTTCTCCTTGATGGGTAACGAATTCCATAGGTGGATGGTGGCGTAGGCGCGCCATGGTCGCCACGGTTCAGCCAGTTCGAGCACACGCCGGGGCGCGGTTTCGTCCAGCGCCTTCATGACAGCATAATCGGTGTGCGGAAAGGCATCGGGCCAGGCCAGTGCGCGCATGGCGACATATTGCGCCGTCCATTCGCCGATACCCGGCAAGGCACGCAAGCGGGCCAACGTGCGTTCAATATCAACGCCCGGCGCCAGCACGAGTTCGCCCGATGCGCAGCCTTCGGCTAACGCCCGGATCGCACGTTGGCGCGAACGGATCACGCCCAGGCGGCCGAGTTCGTCCGCACTCGCCGCAGCCAGACGCTGCGGTGACGGGAAGGTGTGCGTCAGGGCCGTGAACGGCGTTACTACCGGTTCGCCGAAGGTGGCGGCCACACGCCCGGCGAGCGTGCGCGCCGCCGCGACGGTGATCTGCTGGCCGAGCACGGCGCGCACGGCCATTTCAAAACCATCGAAGGCGCCCGGCACGCGCAACCCCGGCTGATCCGCTGCCAATTTGCCGAGATGACGTTCAATCTCGTCCGGCCGACAAGCCAGATCGAAAACCTGTTTCACGCGCCCGAGCACCTCCGGCACAACGCCTGCCAGCGAAGCCGAGAGCGTCACCTGCAGCGTGCGGCGCCGCGCCTGATGCGCCACCGCAATCCAGCCATAGTGCGACTCCGTTTCGCGTCTGATCGCAACCGTACGCAGATAGCGTTTGCTCGCCACCGCTTCCACGCCTTCGGTACAGCGCACCCGCAAAAAGGCAAGCTGCGGCTCCCACGCGTACGGCGGACGGTAGGCCAGTTCGAACACGAGTTCAGTGCGCGCCGTCGCCTCTGGTGTTTTACGCAGATCGCGCGGCTGCATGCGGTAGCGCTCGCGAAACAGCGCATTGAAACGGCGCAGGCTGCCGAACCCCGCCGCCATCGCAATGTCGGTAATCGGCAACGCCGTGTCGGTCAACAAGCGTTTGGCCAGCAACAGACGCTGGGTTTGCGCATAAACGACGGGCGACACGCCGAACTCAGCGGCGAACACGCGTCGCAGATGCCGATCGCTCACGCCCAGGCGTTCGGCCAATCCATCAAGCCGAGCATCGACAAGCGCCCCGTCCTCGACCAGGTTTGCCGCAGCACGGGCGAGCCGGCGACTCGCATCCACACTCGCATGGCCTGGCGCCAATTCCGGCCGACAACGCAGACAGGGCCGGAATCCCGCCGCTTCGGCCGCCGCTGCACTCGGATAAAACCGGCAGTTTTCCCGCTTGGCAGGACGCGCGCTGCAAATGGGCCGGCAGTAAATACGGGTAGAGGTGATCCCCACGAAGAACTGCCCGTCAAAGCGCGCATCGCGGGCACGCAAGGCCTCGTAACAGGTATTCGAGTCTTTCCACATGCCCCCATAATAAGCCCGGACAACCCAACAAACTCGCCGTTTTCGGACATTAAAGCGATGCTACCGAACTCGCGGACGACCGCACACCACCCGCCTGGAAACAGCCTACCGCTCTGATGCCATTGAAATTACCACCTTCCCGCGTGCATGCCCCTCTTCGAGATACCGGATCGCATCAGAGACTTCGCTCAGCTTGTAGGTTCGATCAATGACCGGGGTCACCTTGCGAGTCTGCAGGAGGTCGCGCAGGACATTGAGGTCTTGGGGATTCAGTTTCGCGAGCATCATGCCAATAGTCTGGCTGACGAACGGGGCCAGGAAAAGTGCCTTGATCGGCCCTGCCATGGGTCCGAGCCATTTACCTTTCGAGCCTCCGATAATGACGAAATTTCCGTCCGAAGAGAGGACGCGCCTGTTGTTCAGCAGCGAATGGTTGCCGACCATGTCCACGATCAGGTCGTAGCGCGCCACACCACGAGTGTAATTCTCCTGGGTGTAATCGATGACGTGATCGGCGCCGATAGACCGAACCAGTTCGACGTTCCTTGTGCTGCATACGCCGGTCACTTCGGCGCCATACGATTTGGCTATCTGCACGGCGAATGTGCCGACACCGCCCGATGCGCCGTTGATCAGCACTTTCTGCCGGGCCTGGATACGTCCCTTGTCCCGCATCGCCTGCAACGCGGTAATCGCAGCGATGGGTACCGAGGCAGCCTGCTCGAAGCTCAGGCTGGTGGGCTTCAGAAACAATGGGCCATCCTCGCGGACACTGACGTATTCGGCGAACGCTCCCTTGGAGCCACCGAATACCGCATCGCCGGGCTTGAACAGTTTCACGTTCTTGCCGACCGCCTCGATGCTGCCAGCGAAGTCAACGCCGAATCGCGGGGATGTTGGCTGGCTCATGCCAACACCGAAGCGCATGATGTAGGGCGTACCTCGCATGTAGTGCCAGTCGAGCGGATTGACCCCAGCCGCGTGAACCTTGACCACGACTTCATTGTCTGCCGCGATCGGTTTTTCGATGTCCTCCAGCCTGAGAACTTCGGGCGGGCCGTAACTGCGATAGACAATCGCTTTCATCGCTTGAGTTCCTTCTAGCTGCATAGGCGTCGGGCAGGAAAAAGGGGAAGCCCCCTTACTCTGCACCAACCCTCCTTGACCGCGCAGGCGACCAGTATTGCAAAGTGTGCATGCTGCCGCTTTCTACTTTTCCATCGTCAAGCGGAATCGGTGAGGGCTTCGAGACCGCGCAGATACGCAACGCGCTGACCGATCCAGTCGATGCTGCTGCGGTAGCCACGATCAACCGTGCAACGCGCGAGCCGCGGCAAGATCGCGCTGTGCCGCAACAGGCGCGAACGCGGATGCGTCAGCACCTCGCCGGACACCTCACGCAGAAAACGCCGGTAGTGTGTGTGATCGTGCTGCGGCGTTTCATTATGTTCGCCGAAGGGATGCGCGGCGTAACGCGGGTAGGCGCGCCAAATCGCATCCGTGTGCAAGGCATGGTCTAGCACCATGCGTGCCGGTAACGATGCCAGAAAATCATACAAGTCATGATCCAGATAGGGACAGTACACCCGCGGGAAGCGATTAAAGATGCGGCAAGGTTGCAGCGCGGTGTTACGACGAGTGCGATTGAACAGCGCGAACGCGCCAACCGGGTTGGGAGCTTCGATGTGACGCTGCAATCCGCGTGCGAAATGCGCGATCGCACGATCACGCGACCAGCGGCGACCGAATGCGGGTGCCACTGTTGCGTTCAGCACGCCCTCCCACGGCTTGAAATGCAGCGCTGCCAAGTCCTCGAAACGTTCCGCTTCGTACAACGCGAGCCGTTCGGGCGTCAGACAGTGCCCCGCGGACAGCACGTCGCCGGCCAACCCGTCGTACACCGTCTGCGTCCTGCCGTGCAGATAATCGGATACCGCCCACAGGAAGAACGCCGGCATCGTCGAACAGTAGTTGGTCTGATGGTAATGCCGCCTCAACACCGCGAGCTGGGAGCGCGGCTGCTCGAGCGTAACGTGTTCGATCCCGGCCAATGCGGCGAGCTGTGCAGCGATACGCGCATCGTTGTCGGGACGCGGCGGGTGATAACGAGTACTGACGCAATGCGTCGGTCGCCAGCCCGCCTCCAGCATCTCCAGCAGGATGTGCCGCGAATCGCGGCCCGCGCTGAGCGGTACGGCAAAGCCGGTTTCCGGAGGTGGACGACGACGGATGGCGGCACGAAACAGTTCGATGAAGCGGTCAATCGCCTCGTCGCGGCTACCGTCGAAGAACTTCGGAACGGGGGGTCGCACACTGTTCAATGTGACGTGCCCGGCGTGCCAAGTCAGGGTCGCGCCCGGCGGCAGCGCCCGAATCGCGCGGAACGGTGTGTCCTCGCCGAGGCAGGATTCGTAGCGCAGCAGCACGGCGAGTGCGTCGTCGTCCCAGTCGCGCGGGGCGCCCAGCTCGATCAAGGCCGGGATGGAAGGTGACAGGCCAAAATCGCCGTCGTGCTGAAACCAGTACAGGGAGCAAATACCGTAACGGTCGTTACGGACGGTGAGGGTCTCGCCGTCCCAGTTCCACTCGGCGTACAAACCTTCCGGGATTTCGCTGGCACCAGCGGGCAGTTTCGTGCCGAGTAGCGCGCCCGCCTGCCCGGTCTGCTGCACCTCGCCGCCACGCAGACTAAGGTGCAGAAACGGCTCGTCCGGGTCCCAGGTGACGGCCGTATATGCTCTGGATGCATCTTCGATGGCGGCGGCTCCGAAAGTTAATCGGGGTTCGGAGTCGATTTATCGCTGGATATCCTGACAACAAACCCGTTGCTGCATTCTCAACCGTAGAACATGACATGACCGCCGAACGTGATCGCGCTCGCTATGATTCCGATCAGGACGTAGATGATGATTGCGGCAACGATAATGACGACTGTGCACGGCAGTGCGCGCTCGCGCGGCACCTTCATCAACGCGGGTACGCCGAGATAGAGCAAATACAAGCCGTAGAGGCCGATGATCCCGCCGATGAACGCAATAGCGGGAAAGATGTGGAAGATGCCGCCGAGCCAGGCGGGAATGGAAGCATAGACTGCCACCTTGAAAGCCTGCCGGAAGTTCTTCTCGCCGCCGAAATTCGGCGATATAAAGTCAATGATGAGCCCCAGCACGTACACCGCACCCAGCGCCAGGATGTAGGCAATGACGGCATAGAGCAGCGACCTACCGAAGGGCATGTGGAAATGGAAGCTGCCCAGGCCTCCGGCGGATATTCCTATCCCGACGGCCCACAGGCCGATCAGGCTGGCCACCGGCCCAATGGCGGCCAGCGCGAGCACATAGCGGGCATAGAGCGCGGCCGGCGGCGCGTCCTCTCCGGAAATGACCTCCCATTCCTCGCGCGGCTTGAGGAGGATGTTTTGAATCCTGGCAACGAAACCCTTGGTTCCGGCCGGAACCGGACTGTCTTCGGCTGCTGACATGGTGATCTCCCTGTGTCTGATGTACCGATTCGCGGCGGATAACGTCCGCTGTCGTATCGAATCACAAATCGTCCCTTGGAGCAAGCTCTACCGCCGCTTTCCAGGGCTCGCGAACAAACCTCTGCGAACCGCACAAGGTGGCTCCACACTGTAAAATCCGTACATTGCATCTGAAGCCTGCTCCATGACCGGTAATCGTTCGGAGTCCGACACTCCATGAACACGACGGTGGACACGCAACATATCGCGGTGGTAACCGGCGCCAATCGCGGCATCGGGCTTGCGGTCGTGCGGGCGCTGGCCGAGCAAGGTTTCACGACTATTTTGTGTGCTCGCGATACGGCGCGGGGTGCCGAGGTGCTGCGCTCGCTGAGCGCCGATAATCTGCCCGTCGTATTGCGCAAACTTGATGTGACGCGCAGCGAGGATGCGCAAGCGCTCGCGCGCTGGATAAAGGAACAATTCGGCCATGTGGACGTGCTGGTTAATAACGCCGGCATCCTGCTCGAATCTCGCCAGGAAGGTGCCACACATACGGCCGATCCTTTAAAGGTTTCCATGCCGACGCTGCTCGAACACTTCAACGTCAACTCGCTCGGTGCCGTGCGTATGATTCAGGCGCTGGCACCGTTGATGAATGCCGATGCACGCATCGTGAATGTGTCCTCGGGCCTGGGTCAGCTCAGCGACATGAATGGCGGTCTGCTGGGCTATCGCCTCTCCAAGGCGGCGCTCAACGCGGTTACACGCGTTTTTGCACATGAACTAGGCGAGCATGGCATCAAGGTCTATGCGGTGTGTCCCGGCTGGGTGCGCACCGACCTGGGCGGCCCACGCGCAACGCGCAGCCCCGAGGAAGGCGCCGATACGGCCGTGTGGCTCGCCACTGCCGAACCCGCGCCCGAAACAGGATTGTTCTATCGCGACCGCGAGGTGATCGACTGGTGAGTCACGGCCACTCCCATCCAGCTTTCGGTACGGGTCGACGCTTCGTTGTCGGCATCGGGCTCAACCTCGCGATCGTCGGCGGGGAAGTCGCGGCGGCCCTGATCGGCAATTCCACGGCCCTGCTCGCTGATGCCGGACACAACCTGACCGACGTACTGAGCCTCGTGCTCGCCGGCGGCGCCGTGTGGCTCGCCCGACGCCCGGCCAATTCCAAGCGCACTTATGGCTTCCGGCGCGCCACCATCATGGCGGCGCTCGCCAATGCGCTGCTTCTGATCGCCATATCGGTCGTGCTGGCTTGGGAATGCGTCGAGCACCTCCTCGCCTCGCGCGTAGTCGACGAACCCCTGGTGATCGCCGTGGCCGCCATCGCCGTCGTCATCAACAGTGCCACCGCGCTGTTGTTCATGCGCGGGCGCAAGCAAGACCTCAATGTACGCGGTGCCTTCTTGCACATGCTCTCCGATGCGGCTCTGTCCGTCGGCGTCATCCTTGCCGCCATCGGAATCCTCCTGACCGGCTGGCAGTGGCTCGACCCGGCGATGGGTCTCATCATCGTCCTCGCCATTCTGTGGAGCACCTGGTCGCTGCTGCGCGACTCGTTCAACCTCTCGCTCGATGCCGTGCCGCCCGGTATCGACCCCAAGGCCATCCGCGCCGCGCTGCTCGAAAGCCCGAGCATCACCGAAGTTCACCATCTGCACGTGTGGGCCATGAGCACGACTGAAGTGGCGTTGACTGCGCACCTCGTCAAACCCGACGGGCAACTCGACGACGCCCTGCTCGCCCGCCTCGAACAGCGCCTGCACGAACGCTTCGACATCCGCCATGTGGCGTTGCAACTGGAGCGTGGCGATACCGAGGCCTGCCCCGCTGGCGATATCCGCACTAAAACGTGAGACGTGAGGCGTGAGGCGGTATAACAATCCAGCCGCTTGATGCAGCGCTTGCAAATCTAAATGCGAATCGTTATTATTCGCTTCACCCTGCTGGAGTCGCCACCATGCGACGTTTCGCCCCGCTTGTCGCCCTCGCGTTGTGCCTCGCCGTACCCTCCGCCTTCGGCGCACCGTCTCCCAGCTACGCACTGACCATCCACGACCACACCTTCGCGCCGGCCACGCTCACCGTGCCGGCAGGCGAACGCATCAAAATCGAGGTCAAAAACGTCCGCGCCCTGCCTTCGGAGTTTGAAAGCTTCGATCTCAACCGTGAAAAAGTCGTACCGGGCGGCACCACCGTGAGCGTGTGGATCGGCCCGTTGAAGCCGGGCAAGTACAAGTTCTTCGACGACTTCAACCCCGGCGTCACCGGCTGGATCGTAGTCGTCAAACCCGAGGCGGAGCCACACCCGTGATCGGCGCGCTGGTCATTGTTTTTCGCGAAATACTTGAGGCCGCCCTCGTCGTCGGTGTGGTCGCGGCCGCCGTCAAGGGCATGCCACACCGCGGACGCTGGGTCTCGGTGGGCGTCGCGCTCGGCGTGGCCGGTGCCGCCCTGGTGGCCGCCGGGCTGGGCATTATCGCCCGCTTCGCGAACGGCAACGGGCAGGAAATCTTCGAGGCGGGCGTGCTCTTCGCGGCCGGGCTCATGCTCGCCTGGCACAACGTCTATATGGCTCATCACGGGCGTGAACTCACGCAAAAACTCAAAACCATGGGCGCGGCCGTGCTCTCCGGACGCGCCTCGCTCGTCATGCTCGTCGGCGTGACCGCGATTGCCGTGATGCGCGAAGGTTCGGAAATCGCACTCTTCCTTTACGGCATCGCAGCGAGCGGCGTGCAGGGCATGCC
>JBOHZI010000029.1:0-14358 GCA_050738295.1 Gammaproteobacteria bacterium | reverse complement strand
GCATCATGTTGGCCTATTCGCTTTCGATTGGCGTCTATTGTCCCACGGATAGTCTGCCGCAAGCACCTCCCGAACCCCCAAATAGCCTGTGGCATACTGCCGCCACCTGGCTCGGCGCCCGTAATTCAATGACTGATGCATCGGATGCAGCGATGCCGCACGGCGTCGTAATCGACACCTCGCAATGGGTGAACCGACACGGTGATCGCTTATATCGCTTTGCCCTGATGCGAGTGCGTAATGTCTCGGTGGCAGAAGAACTCGTTCAGGAAACCTTCCTCGCCGGACTGCAAAGCCAACAGAGCTTCAAGGGGCAATCCTCGGAAGCCACCTGGCTCACGGGCATCCTCAAGCACAAAATCATGGATCACTTCCGGCGCTCGGTACGCGAGACGGTCACCGAAGACATTGAAGCGGAAGCAGACGCCTGGTTCACTGCAAAAGGCCGCTGGGCCACGCCACCCAGTCTGAGCCGCAGCCCGATGAGCGATATCGAGCAGGAAGAGCTACGCAACGAACTCGTGGGCTGCATGGGCGAGTTGCCACAGCGGCTGTCCACGGCTTTTGTGCTCACCCAGATCGACGGGTTCGATACCGGTGAAACCTGTAAGGTTCTCCACATTACCCCTACCAACCTCTGGGTCATGTTGCACCGCGCCCGCATGCGTTTGCGCAACTGCCTGGAACGCAAGGGATTCGGAAGGAGCAAGGCATGCTGACGTGCAGAGCAGCCAGCGAACTGATTTCAGCGGACTACGACCGCCCACTGGGCGCGCGCGAACGTTTCTCCCTGCGTATGCATCTGCTGATCTGCATCCCATGCAAGGTCGCCGCTCGACAAATTGCCTTGATTCAGCAATTCATCACCTCCACACGGGGTTCAGCCCTGTCCTTCTCAAGTACTGCCCGATTATCCACCGAAGCCCGCGAACGCATCACAAACAAAATAGCCGAACACTCGCAGTAATAGCACTGGACCCACGATTCGAGCGCGCCTGATAAAATCGTATGGTAATGAAAAAACGACAAAAAGGGCGCTGTGTCCTGAGCATCAATGCGGGCTCATCGTCCGTCAAGGCAGCCTTCTTCCGTGTCGGATCAGAAGATAATCCAGAACGCCTGGCCGAAATCGAGGCCAGCGGAATCGGCGAAGACGATGCTCGCATTGCCTGGAAGATTAGAGATCAGCGCCAGGAAAAACAGCGATCATTCGATAGCCATCACGACGCACTTGCCGCGGTGCTCGACCTCCTGCGCAAGCAGGAACTCCCGGATCCGGACGCTCTAGGCCACCGCATCGTACGCAGCCCACGCGGGCAAAGCGCGCCCGCGCGGCTCACGCCCGAATTGATGCAGGCACTGGAGCAATGTAGGGCGCTGGCCCCGTTGCACATTCCGCCCGAACTCGATGCAATCGAAGCAGCAAGGAAGCATTTCCCCTCTGCGGAGCAGATCGCCTGCTTCGACAATCACTTTTTCTCGACGCTGCCGGCAGTGGCGAAGCGCTTGCCGCTGCCGCGCGCACTGGACGAGGCCGGCATCGAACGTATCGGCTATCACGGGCTGTCCTACGAGTACATCGTGAGTCGACTCGACGGCGCCAGGGGCCGCACCGTGGTCGCCCACCTCGGCAACGGAGCGAGTATGGCCGCAATCCGTGACGGCCGTCCGATTGATACGACGATGGGCTATACCCCCGCCGGTGGCCTGATGATGGGCACCCGCACGGGCGATCTCGATCCCGGTGCGCTGATCGCGTGGATGCGGCAGGAAAAAACCGGCGCGGACGAACTGGAGCGACTGGTGAATCTCCAGTCCGGACTGACCGGAGTCTCGGGCGGCGAATCCTCGATGGAAGCCCTGCTCGAGCAGGCGGCGGACGGCAACTCTGCGGAAGAAGCTGTCGCGCTTTTCTGCTACATCGCACGCAAGCATCTGGGCGCCATGATCGCCGCGCTCGGCGGCATCGATACCCTGGTATTCACCGGCGGCATCGGCGAGCACGCGCCGACGATACGCGAGCGTATGCTGGAAGGACTGGACGATCTCGGCCTGGCGCTAGACGCCGACGCAAATGCGGCTGGAAAGCCGAACATCGAAAGCCAGGATTCGCGCGCACAGATACGCGTGATCCCCACGGACGAAGACGCGGTCATCGCCCGGCACGCAGCGGCGCTGATCGCACAAGAGGAGAAGACATCTTGAACGAAGACCAACGGCTGAAACTCATCGACCGCTACTGGCAGGCGTCCAACTACCTCGCTGCCGGACAAATCTTCCTGTGCGACAACCCGCTGCTGGAGCGCCCGATCGAGGCATCCGACATCAAGCCGCGGCTGCTCGGCCACTGGGGCACTTCGCCGGGGCTGAATCTGGTCTATGTGCATCTGAACCGTCTGATCCTCGACAGTGGCGCAAACATCATCTACGTGATCGGTCCCGGGCATGGCGCGCCGGCGATCCTCGCCAACTGCTGGCTGGAGAAAACCTATTCCGAGTACTTTCCTAATGTGACTCGCAACCGCGAAGGCATGGAGCGCTTCTTCCGCCAGTTCTCCACGCCCGGCGGCATCCCCAGCCACGTGAGCCCGCACTGCCCCGGCTCGATCCACGAAGGCGGCGAACTCGGTTATTCGCTGGCGCATGCGTTCGGCGCCGCCTTCGACAATCCGGATCTGATCGTCGCCTGCGTGGTGGGCGACGGCGAGGCCGAAACCGGACCGCTGGAAGGAAGCTGGAAATCAATCGATTTCCTGAACCCCGCCCGCGACGGCGCTGTACTGCCGATCCTGCATTTGAACGGCTACAAGATATCCGGTCCGACGGTCCTCGGCCGCACCCCCGAGGACGATGCTCGAGCCTTCTTCGGCTCGCATGAATACGAGGTCTTCTGGGTTGCAGGCGACGATCCCATGGACGTGCATCGTCAAATGTTCGAAGCACTCGACAAGGCCTACGCACGCATCCGAGAAATTCAGCAAAACGCACGCGAGAACAATGATCTGACGCTGCCGCGCTGGCCGGCCATCGTACTCAAGACGCCCAAGGGCTGGACCGGACCGAAGGAAGTGGATGGCAAGCAAGTGGAAGGCACCTTCCGCGCACATCAGGTACCACTGCCCAAGGCGAAAACCGACGAAACGCAACGCCGCCAGCTCGAAGACTGGCTCAAAAGCTATGCGCCGCAGGAACTCTTCGACGAACAGGGTCATCCCGATCCCGCCTTCGATGCACTGATCCCGGAAGGCGAAAAACGCATGGGCGCGAACCCACACGCCAACGGCGGCAGCCGCCTGATCGAACTCGATCTGCCTGCCTATTCGGACTACGCACTCGAGGTGCCCGCGCCGGGCACTGTGCGAGCGGAAGCGACACGCCGGCTTGGCGACTTCCTGCGCGACGTATTCCGCAGGAACGAGAACACCGCGAATTTCCGCCTGTTCTGCCCCGACGAAACCAATTCCAACCGCCTCGGCGCGGTGTTCGAGACAACCGACCGTTGCTCGATGCTGCCGACCGAAGACAGCGACGAGAACATCGGACCCGACGGGCGCGTCATGGAAGTGCTCTCCGAGCATCTGTGCGAAGGCTGGATGGAAGGCTATCTCCTGACCGGCCGACACGGTCTCTTTCCCTGCTACGAGGCCTTTGTCACCATCATCGACTCGATGATGAACCAGCATGCCAAATGGCTCAAGACGACGCTCGAGATTCCGTGGCGCCACAAAATTTCGTCGTTCAACTATCTCCTTACCTCGCACGCCTGGCGTCAGGATCACAACGGCTACAGCCACCAGGGTCCGGGCTTTATCGACGCGGTCATCAACAAGAAGAGTGCGGTCACGCGCATCTACCTGGCGCCGGATGCCAACTGCCTGCTTGCGATAATGGACCATTGCCTGCACAGCAGGAACTACATCAACGTCGTGGTCGCGGGCAAGCAGCCGGAACTCCAGTGGCTCGACGTGGAAGCGGCGCGCGAGCACTGCGCGCGCGGTGCCTCCGCATGGGATTGGGCCGGCAACGACGGCGGTGAAAAACCCGATATCGTCTTCGCCTGCGCCGGCGATGTGCCCACGGTCGAAGCGGTCGCCGCCACCTGGATTGTGCGCAAACACCTACCCGAACTGAAGGTCCGCCTGGTGAATGTTGTCGATCTCATGTCCCTTTCGCCGCCGGCCTATCACCCGCACGGGCTCGATCCTGGCAGCTTCGATGAACTTTTTACGACAGACGTGCCGGTCATGTTTGCCTTTCACGGCTACCCGCGTATCGTTCACGACCTCGTGCACGGCCGACCCAACCCGGCCCGATTCCACGTCCACGGCTACATTGAGGAAGGCACCACGACGACGCCGTTCGACATGGTGGTGATGAACCACCTCAGCCGCTTTCATCTTGCCCTCGGCGTGCTCGACTACCTGCCCGATCTCGGTGATGCCGGCGTGCGGCTGCGCGACTTCTGTGAGGAGCAGCTGGAAAAACACAAGCTCTACATTCGCGACAATCTTGAAGACCTGCCCGAAATCACCAACTGGACATGGAGCGATCCGAACGAGGGTGAAGCGCAATAACGGATCGGCCATCACTAGAACGACCAATTAGCCGCCAGTTCTACTATGGGTCAGTAGATCTTGCAGCGATGGCACGTAAATAAAAGGCATATAGTCATGCCACCCGAGTAGAAACGAGAAAAGAATATGGATAACCGGTGCCGATAGAAACGCAAGCATCAAGTACCGCCATAATTCTGCCGCATTGAGTCGAAAAACAAGTGGCGGAAGAAGAAGAGTGACAAGCGCTGGAACCGTATAATAAATCCACCATGGCCAACCAGAGTTTTGCCCGTACTTAGCAAATACCATGCCACCAACAACGACGATTACCGCGACGATGCAAGTAACAAGAAAAGATGGGCGTAATGAACGCTTGTGCAGCACGAAACGAAGAATCAGAACAAAGACAATCAAAGATACTAGGATGAAAATTGGAAATCTTTGCGCCTCAGTTATCATTGAACCTCCCGAGCACCCAACTTTTTAAGAATGAACTGTTTACCGGCGAGTGTTTTTATAGACAAAAACTCCAACGAACACGGCTGACGCAAGTACTGCATAACAGATCCAGATCCAAGGCGATTGATCAATGAAGAATGTCCAATTCGCTTTCTTGCCAAATACCAATGGAAGGACGGCGATATAAATCAGTGCATCCAGCACGAAGGAGATGCCAATCCAGAAAAGTGCCAGTTGTATGGCTTCTCGGCGAGCTTCGACGGGAGCCGGCTTGACGCTGCGGAAGTACCAATAAGCCAAGCTGGCGAATACAAGCGGCATCAGCGTAAAGACCAGCGTCCACATCAGAACCGGCTTCGAGAAAGAAGCGAAACCGACTCCCGTCGCAACGACATAACCGATCATAAAGGTTACGATGGCTCGACCCCAACTCTTCATGCGGCCCAAGCTCATCTGTCGCCAATCCCAATTGGTAAGAATAGAAAAATTGAAAGAAGCGCGCCGGCAAGACGTGCCTGATTACTCGTTTTCGAGGTCGCGGAACTGGCGATCGAGATCGTAACGATTTGAGGTTACGTAACGTTCCATACGCTGCATTCGCAAGTCGATGTCACGGAAACGATGCCGCACATCGTGGAAGGTCTCGCTCGGCGAACGACGCACGCCGCGCCAAAACGTCTCGTCTTCAGGCGTGTCGTAAAGGCCCCGTGGCTTTTTCGGCATCAGGAAGCCCATGACTAAATAGACTACGAGCGGGATGAACCCCCAGAAAAACAGCACTAGAACGGTGACGATGCGGACCAGCGTCAAATTCAAGCCGAAATAATCGGCGATGCCGGCGCACACACCCATGATCATGCCGCGTTCGGGATCGCGGTATAAGCGATGCGGTTGTGAACCCATGCGGCTCATTGGTTCACCTCCTGTTCGCGGCGCGTGTGACGGCCGTGCTGCCAGAATGCGCGTTCGGCACTCGCACCACGATAGCTGAGCGGCTTGTGATGTGCCATGATGCCGAGTCCAAAATAGATGATGACCGTCGGCAGGGTAAAAAATATGGCGGCAAGCACCGTCACAATGCGCACCAGCCACACATCGATACCGAGGAAGTCGGCGACGCCGGCACAGACTCCCATCGCGAGTCCGGCCTCGTCATTACGATAAAAACGGCGATGACGAAGGGTTCTCTCAAAGTGTTCCCGGGTGTTCATACTTTTTTCCTCCATTCCGGAGCATGCGCGTCGAGGATCGTCTCGAGCGCGTTGATCCGGCTCTCCATGCGGTTAGCAAGTTGCCAGACATCTTCAAGCATCTTCTGATCTTCGCCGGACAGCTTGCCGCTCTGTTTCGCCTTCGAGACGTAGTGAAAAATAATCCACAGCGGTGCAATGAAGACGGCGAAGATCGCGAACAATGGCACAAGTTCGTGGCCAAACATAGTCAGATCCTTTTATTCCGATTTGCCGGCATGGGCGCCTTCGCGGGTACCCATGCGTTGTTTCAGCGAAGCCAGCTCCTGCTCGACCTGATCGGTCGATTCGAGATCAACGAACTCGTCATTCAGGCCGCGCTTTTTACCCAGGTCGTAAGATTCGACCTTACCTTCCATGTACTCCATCTTGCGCTCGAAATATTCGAAACGACCGAGCGCGTCGTTGATGCGTTCATCGGCAATCCGGCGGCGGACTTCAAGACGGTGGCTCGCCGTCTGATGACGGACCTGCAAGGATTTCTGTCGATTCTTGGCGTCGGCAAGTTTCTCCTGCAACGCGGCAATATCCTCATTGAGCTTTTCAAGGCCGTTGACCACATCATCGTGCTGCCCCTTGAGCACGTCAAGCGCGTCGCTGACCCTGGCTCTTTCGGCAAGCGCCGCCCGGGCCAGATCGTCGCGATCCTTGGAGACGGCGAGCTCGGCCTTGCGCCGCCACTCGGCCTCGTCGGCACTGGCGGTCGCGATGCGCCGCTCGAGTTCTTTTCTGTCGGCAATCGCGCGTGCCGCGGCCGAGCGCACCTGCACCAGCGTATCTTCCATTTCCTGGATAATCAGACGCACGATCTTTTCCGGATCCTCGGCCTTGTCCAGCATCGCATTGATGTTGGAATTGATGATGTCGTTCATTCTCGAAAATATGCTCATGACTAACCTCTACTGAATTGAGCGGCCTAACAAACTCTTGCCCTGCGTCCTGTACTAAGCATAAATCGTGCCAATTCAGCTATTCATGTTTATGTGTCTAATTTATAAGGATATTTTTTCCTTAAGCAGCCTGATTACAGATTCATAAGATAATAAATTTAACCTATATATAGTTTTTTACACTAAACTATGATCATTATGACCGACTTGATTAACAGCGGTGAAGCCGAGCCGATGATCGGCGAGTCGCCGAACTTTCTCAGCCTGCTGGATCAGGCGTCGAAGATGGCGCCGGTCGACAAACCAGTGCTCATCATCGGCGAGCGCGGCACCGGCAAGGAGCTGATCGCCTCGCGGCTGCACTTTCTCTCGCATCGCTGGCAAGAGCCTCTGATCACTTTGAATTGCGCGACCTTGACCGAATCGCTTCTCGAAAGCGAATTATTCGGGCATGAGGCCGGCGCGTTCACCGGCGCCAATCGTCTGCATATCGGCCGCTTCGAGCAGGCCGACGGCGGCACCCTGTTCCTCGACGAGCTCGCCAATGTGTCCTTGCGCGTGCAGGAAAAGATTCTGCGCGCGGTCGAATACGGTCAATTCGAGCGGGTCGGCGGCAATAAAACGGTGACGGTTAATGTGCGAATAGTCGGGGCGACCAACCAGGATCTGCCCGCCGCGGTGCATGCCGGGCAGTTTCGCGCCGATCTACTTGACCGGCTCGCATTCGAAGTGTTGACTGTGCCGCCGCTGCGCGCCCGCTTCCAGGACATCCTGCCGCTCGCCGAACACTTCGCGTTCAATGTTACTCGCGAGCTTGGGCGCGAACTGTTCGCGGGGTTCAGCACCGAGGCCCAGGCAGCGCTGCAAAAATATCCCTGGCCGGGCAACATACGTGAACTCAAAAATACAATCGAACGTTCGGTTCATCGTGCCGACAGTGCAGTCGAGCCGATCGATACAATCGTCTTCGACCCATTCGCTTCGCCGTACCGGATCGCGAACGAATCAACCGCCGAAAAGACACTGGAGCCAACAAATGTTCGAGCGCACCCGCAAGCCGAACCCGATTTGCCGTGCGACCTCAAAGAAGTCGTCAAAGATCTCGAAATTCGTCTTATCGAGCGCGCGCTTAAAGCGGCCCGATACAATCAAAAGCAGGCCGCACCACTGCTGAAATTAAGCTACCACCAGCTCCGCGCCTATCTGCGCAAACACGAACTGGTCGAGAGCTTCAGCCGACAGCGGCGCGCGGACAAGGGCGCTGTCGCAAGCAGTGACCTTGGCGAGTCCGCATGACTTATCATCAAACGGACTTCCTCCGATAATGCGCCCACTCAGGGTTTGACGAACTTTATGGTCATAACGTCGGATTCGCCGATCGCCTTCATCTTCGCGCGTTCTTTCGGCGGATCATTCAGGGTCGGCGGCAAACGAAACACGCTGATGTTTTCCGGATCCTTGGGATTGGCATTGATCTCGGACACCCCTGTCAGCCGGAACCCGGCCTTGAGGCCTGCGTCGATCACATAGTCCTCGGTAATGCGGTGAAACTTGTGGGCAACCACCACCGCATTGGCGTACGGCCTGGCGCGGTGATCGGTAATGCCGAAAACGCCACCCGGCTTGAGCACGCTGTAAGCGGCCTTGAAGATCGGCGCTAACGCCTTGGCGTTCAGGAAGTCATGCACGTTACGGAAAGTGAGCACCATATCGGCTGAATTGTCAGGCCCCAGTTTGACCTCGCTCGGCGGCTTGAACGGCAGACCCCGCTCGACATGTCCGTACACCGACGGATCGGCTTTGAGTTTCGCGTTGAATTTTTTTGCACTACGGAGCGCGTATTTGCTCGCGGTTGCGGGCACCGTCGGTTCGATCAGATGGCCATGTGCATACAGAAACGGCGCCAGGATTTCCGTGTACCAGCCGCCGCCCGCATCCAGTTCGATCACCGTCATGTCCGGACGAATGCCGAAAAATTCCAGCGTCTTGACCGGATGTCGATAACGATCACGCGCCTTATGGGCGGCCGAACGCCAATGGCCATTGGTGGCCGCCTGGAGCTGTGTCGCCGTGCTGCCGGTTGTGGGAATGGGCCCGGCATGGGCGGCGGCTGCAAACAACAGCGCGCCAGCACCCAGGAGAAAAAACTTGCCAAATCGTGGAAACATGGCGAACCTCCTGTCAAGGGAAACTTTTATAGTGCATCCGACCTTTGTAGCATATATCCGGCATGGGACGCACTCATTTAAGTTATTGATTTTGCTATTAAGCTGGCTATAAAACAAAAGGCAAGACTGACACTCGACCTTCTTGATCTCTGATTCTAAGGTAATGTTGACAGAACAATATGTAATGTTTACTATACATTTTGTTCGACTGAGCTAACATCATGAATCGCTCCTTGCGCTACGCCGTGTTGATCCCGTTATCCGTGCTCGCGTTCTACGCGCTGTTCGTCATGCCCGGAATAAACCTGGATTGGCTCGGCAATTTAGCCATCTTTGCAGTCGCTTGGCTCGTCTGGTACTTGCTGTGGGCGACGATGAAAAAATCCGCCGCGGCAGCCAAAACCGATGAAACCGTCGCAACAATCTCGCCCAGCGAACAGCGGGCCTGGGTCGGCCTGATTTTCACCGTGGGGATACTCATCTACTTTGCGCTGCACAGTGCACAGATGGTGGCTCCGGACGGCAGCATGGCACCGCGAGCCTCAAGGATTGGCCAGCACATCGTCATGCTCATCATCTTCGGGTTGATAGTCATGCGCGTGCTGCGCAAGCGTTGGCGCGACGCGGTCAAGCAGGACGAACGCGACCGCATCATCCACGCACGCGCCAACCGCTGGGCACGTATCGCGCTATCGATCTTCGTGTTGAGTGTCGCCATCCTGTTCGCGCTCTCGCCGCTCGATCACCTCCAGTGGGCCAAGCCCATGGCCATTTCCAATCTGATGATGTTCGGCCTGATCGCATGTTCCGTGCTCGGCTATTTGGTCACCGGCGTGACCTACTGGCGCGAGCGGCACTGATCATGGCCGGCACCCCGATCAGTAACACGATCCGCAAACTGCGCTTCGAGCATGGCGAAATGACTCAACAGGCACTGGCCAATGCGTGCGGCATTACCCGGCAAACCGTGATTGCGCTGGAAGCCGGCAAGTACGCCCCGTCGCTGGAACTGGCGTTCCGTATTGCGCATGCGTTCGGCATAGGCCTCGACGACGTATTCCAATGGAAGCGTTGAGCATGCCGATTTGCACTGCTTACTATTCATCGTTCACAAAGAGACAAATCATGTACAAATTCATAACCGGGCTATTCATTTCTGTTGCGCTGATGGCAGCCAGTCAGTGCGCGTGGGGCACCCCACTTCACCTCAAGCCGTATACATTCAAGGCCGACAACGGCACCACCGTAGCGGCTCAATGGGGTACGCTCGAAGTGCCACTCAGGCACGAGGCAAAACACGGCAAGACGCTGCGTCTGTCGTTCGTGCGCTTCAAATCCACCAACCCGCATCCCGGCAATCCGATCGTGTACCTGGCCGGCGGGCCCGGCGGATCGGGCATCGACACCGCACGCGGCAATCGATTCACCTTGTTCATGGCATTACGCAAAGTGGCCGACGTAATTGCACTCGACCAGCGCGGAACCGGCGCATCGAATGTCATACCCGCGTGCTCGGCAACCCAATCCTTTCCGCTCGACCAGCCGGTGACAGCAACAACACTGGGCGCCTATGCCAAATCAGCCGCAACCCATTGCGTAACTGTCTGGCAAAAGAAAGGCATCGATCTTTCTGCGTACAACACGCGCGAGAATGCACTGGACCTGAAAAGTTTGCGCAAGGCACTGGGAGCGAAGAAACTCAACCTGTGGGGAATCAGCTACGGCAGCCAACTGGCACTGGCAGCGCTCAAGTTGATGCCCAAGCAGATTGGCCGTGTGGTACTCGCCAGCCCGCTGGATCAGGATCAAACCATGCGCCTGCCCAGCCGCACACAGAACTTTCTTGCTCGCGTCGCCGCCCTGGTTAAGGCCAATCCGAAAGCCGGCAAAGTCTGGCCCGACCTGCTCGGCACAATGAAAGCCGTGCTGGATCGCCTTGCCACCAACCCGGCACATGTGACGTTGCCTTCTCCATCCGGCAAAGCCGTCACATTAACGTTCGGCAAATTCTGGGTGCAGACATTCACCGTCGGCATGATCAAGGACCCGAACAAACTGCGCTATCTGCCGGCACTCTATGCAGCGATGGCGGCGGGTCACTTCGAGCCCGTTGTACGGCCGCTTTATGCCTACCTGTCCAGGCCGATGACGCTGGCCGGCATGCCGTTGGCCGTCAGAGCCGCATCGTGCCTATCGCCGACACGGGCGCGACGCATTGCCGAGCAAGCCCCGCACACACTTTTGGGCAACGCACTCAACGCACCCACTGAGTTGTTCCGTAGTACCGTCGCCGTCAAACGTCCTGGCGACGCCTTCTGCAAACCGATTCACAGCAACGTGCCCGCACTGGTCCTGACCGGCACACTCGATGGACGAACCTACCCGGCAGGCCACGCAGCGATATTGAAAGGCTTATCCAACGTCAGCGAAGTAGTCATAAAAAACGCCGGCCACGACCTATTCATGAGCAGCCCCAAAGTCACCGACGATATCGTCGAATTCTTCAGTCACAAACCCATCAAATACCCGCGAATCAACCTGCCGCCACCAGCCTTCGTCGTGCCTGCCATGCCCAGACCACGAGCAGCCGGCAACTGAAGTGTCATGCAGGAGCACTTAGATTCAATCATTTTTTTGATATAACAAAACGAAAAAAGACTCGACCCTCGAGTCTCAGAAAGCTGTCAGGGAGTGTGGACTTTGGAAGTTCATCGCGCCATTTCCCTGTACTATACCGGCATCGGCCTATAAGAAATGCCTGTATCCGATAAACGGGTACACCACCGGAGGGTAGGATGATGCGAATCGCAAGCGTGGGTCATGCGGTCTTTGCTGCGACACTGATTGCCCTCGGAATCCTGGGCCTGATCAAAGGCGATTTCGCCCCGATATGGCAAGGCGTACCCAAGGGTATGCCCGCACGCGAGGCGTTGGCCTATCTGTGCGCCTTCATCTCCCTGGCATGTGGCATAGGCCTGTTCTGGCGACGGACAGCCGTCACCGCTGCCCGCGTGCTGTTCGTTTATCTGCTGCTCTGGTTGCTGGCGTTTAAAGTGCGCTATATCTTCCTCGCGCCCACGGTGGAAGGTTACTATCAAAGCGCCGGTGAAACTGCGGTATTAGTTGCAGCCGCCTGGGTACTGTTTGCCTGGTTCGCCACTAAGTGGGACAGGCGGTGGTTCGGTTTCGCCACCGGCAACAAGGGTGTGCGCATCGCCAGGGTGCTCTACGCACTGGCCTTGATCGCCTTCGGTCTGTCCCATTTCTTCTATGTCAATCTGACCGCGCCACTGGTGCCTGGCTGGCTGCCTGCGCATATGTTTTGGGCGTACTTCTTCGGCTGTACCTACATTGCCGCAGGCGTGGCGTTGCTCATCGGTGTGTACGCACGGCTGGCCGCAGCGCTCGCGGCGCTGCAAATGGGAATCTTCACTGTGCTGGTGTGGGTGCCGTTCGTGGTGGCAGGCCATATAAGCGCCGGCAATTGGAGTGAGTTCGTACTCTCCTGGTCACTAACGGCCAGCGCCTGGGTGGTGGCAGATTCCTACCGTGGCATATCCTGGTTCGCCGTCAACAGGCGCTAGCTCAGACCACAGTTTTATAGGAAGTTATGTTGTTCTATCTCTAGTTTAAGTAGGCATTAATAGGTACGAGCCTGCTTGATGTTGTAAACTCATTCTGTACATGCGTGTTATCTTCAGTCAGTCACTTAAGAATGCGGAGATAAAAGTGAAATGTCCTAAATGCAATACTGACTTGACGCCCACAGTCCGGCACAAGCTCAAGATCAACTGTTGTCCGACCTGCAAAGGCATGTGGCTAGAGCAACAGGAACTCGGACAACTGGAAGATGAAGCCTTTGACTTCGGCGATGACGTCAAAGGCACCCTGGCCTTCCATTCCACATCCACCACCGCCAAATGCCCCGAGTGCAGTGCGTTCCTGCAAAAATTCAACTACCGCTTCTACGATATGGAGATGGAACTCTGCCCGAACCAGCACGGCTACTGGCTGGATGCGGGCGAAGACAACCGGGTATTGGAGCTAATGAAGAAAGAGGAAAAGGATTACGAGCGCAAAGTACTCGCTGAAGACCAGTGGTCCAAGACTTTGCATCGTCTGCGCTCTCGCTCGTTTCTAAGCAAACTGCGGGATCTGTTTCACTAAGTCGGTTGTTTAGCCGATTCCGGTCAAGGAAACTCCGCGAATGTGTAGATTCGATTTTGTCTTCTCTGGAAATCCTGCCATTCGATACACCGGCCGACCGACAATACGGTGATGTTCTCATGCGAGACTTGGCCGAATTTCGTGACCCCGAACTTCGCAGCAGTTGGCGGAGTATCAGTCAGTGAAAGGCGTTAAGACCAGCTTGCCGGATGTATGGCCCTCGCGGCTTTCAGAGAAAGCGTTGGCGAGCTTCTGCAGAGGCCAGGTTCGGGCCACAGCCACGGTGAGTTGACCGGCATCGACCAGAGCGCTGAGCCGGTCCAGTTCCTTGCTGTCCGGGCGCACCCATACATAGCGACCACCGTGCTCCGTCACAGTATTGTCAGCCAGCGACGCATGTTGTCCACCCGACCGCAGAACCGCCAGGGTCTGCTGGAGAACGCCACCGACAAAGTCGGCTACAGCGTCCACGCCATCAGGGACCAAGTCCCTCACGCGCTCCACCAGACCGTCCCCGTATTCCACCGGCTCGGCACCGAGTTCCCTGAGCCGATCATGGTGACTGGGGGAAGCAGTGGCGAGGATGCGCAGTCTCTTGCCGGCGTGGGCCGCGATCTGGATGGCGGCCTGCCCCACACCACCGGAACCGTTATGGATCAAAAGCGTTCCACCCGCAGCGGCAACGGCGGGCAGGTCGAACGTGTCCAGGGTCCGTTGCGCGGCCATACCGGCCAGCGGCAGCCCGGCTGCCTGTTCCCACGTCAGCCCTGCCGGTTTGCGGGACACGATCGGGGCGGGTAGCGCGACCAGATCGGCGAAAGTTCCACCTTGGACCGAATCCCGGCGGCCATACGAATACACCTCATCC
>JBOHZI010000028.1:0-15181 GCA_050738295.1 Gammaproteobacteria bacterium | reverse complement strand
AAGCCGTTACCGAAAGCGGTGTGCAGCGCCAACAAGACGGACTGGGTGGAGACGGTCGCGAGCAGGATGACGCCGTCCGAATTTTGCTTGAGCGGATGGCGTGCAAGCCGGGCATAGCCTTGCACGAATATCACTACGTAGGGCAGATACACGGCGACAGCCACAAGGGCAAGCGTCTTGTCGAGCAGGCGCGCTTCCGGCAGAGCGTGTGTCGCGAGCATAGCCAACGTTGCACTACCCGCGACCCACGTGCCAATGGCGAAGCGACGCAGTGGATGCGCGATGTGCATACGAAAGTGGCGATTGATGGCCGAAGCCAAATAGGAACCGGCAAGAAAAAACCAGATCACAAGCACTTCCAACGTGATCAACCGCAAGAGCAGCGGTGTGTAAAACGGCAGTTGCGGTAAAGAAAAGTCGGCAAAAATGCCGATCGCCATCACGATTCCGAAAGCCGAGGTGGCGGAATAGCCATGGTGCTTGAAACGCAACCGCACCAGTGCCGAAAGCGTCAGCAATGCGGCGAATGCTGCAATGTCGAAGACAAGCACGCTATTCACGACGACGGCAATGGGAAGAATGTTTGCATCATATTCGCGGCATTCCAGACTTTCCTATTGTGCCGCAATCGCCAATCGGCAGCATGTAGGTTGGGCTGAGCGATGCGAAGCCCAACACGTACGCCCCACGTTGGGCTTCACGGTGTTCAGGGTAATCCGCGACCGATGCGGTTCGCAGGCTCACTGCATCCTACGCACTCAGCACTCAGCACTCTCGTTAGAGCCGGCAGGATGCCGGCGCTCCCAGGACCACTAATCGTGGTGTCAGCCGCGGCGACGGCGCATCAGAATCAAGCCGCCGCGCACAGCACGGATCAGCGGCAAGGTGAGCACACGCTCGGTCTTGCGTTCCTCGTTCAAATCGAACATTCGGGCCTGCAGCACGTGCTCAATCGTCATCACGCTCAACACCTTGCGCGGATCGTCGCGCGAGACGACCGGAAGATTCGAGATTTGCCGATCCGCCATCAGGTTCGCGAATTCGCGCAGCGTCATGTCGGGATAGCCGACCGTCATGTCGCGAATCATTACGTCATCGAGCAGGGTATCGGGTGTTGCAGCAAGCTCAAAGGCAGCATCCAGAAGTTGATGACGGGTGACCGCGCCCACCAGGTGATCCTCGGCGTCGAGCACGGGGTATAGCCGCTGGCCGTGTTCGAGCTTGCGCTTGCCGCCTCCCGACCAGGCGCCCGCCGCCTCGCTCGCCGCTTCACGCAGGCTGGTACCGGAACGGAAGCTCACGAAGTTGCGCGGCATGATCTCGCCACCAAGAAGCACCTCGAGCGCGTCCACCGAGTATTCGCGCGTCACATGCGTGCCCTTGCGCACCACCTTTTCGGTCAGCACCGAGCGCTTGAGCACCAGCGCGGAGAGTAGAAACGCCGCCGTCGAGGCGATCACGAGTGGCAGCAAGGCATCCCACTGGTGGGTGAGTTCCATGGCGAAGACGACGCCGGTGAGCGGGCTGCGCATGACACCGCCGACCACGGCGGCCAGGCACATCAGCGCCCAGAACCCGGGCGCAACATGTGGGAAGATCAGCCCTAGCACGGCGCCGAGCGCCGCGCCGATCATGAACACCGGCGCGAGTACGCCGCCCGAAGTGCCGGAGCCGAGCGACAAGCTCCAAATCAGCGTCTTGACGATGAGGATGCCGACGATGAGCCCTATCGTGCCTTTGCCTTCGAGCAGGGTGCGGATGACATCGTAGCCGACGCCGAGCGCGCGAGGCTCGAACAGCCCGCCGATGCCGATAATGAGTCCGCCGATCGCCGGCCACCACATCCAGTGAATCGGGAGTTTACGGAAGGCGTCTTCGGACAGATACACGAGCGCCGTTGCGAACCAGGCGATGAAACCGCCGACCACTCCGGCCACCACGCATAAGCAGAGTACGACGGGGCTGATGGTGGGCAGCGTGTAGTGAGTCGCGAAAATCGGCGCAAAACCCAGCAGCGGCCAGCGCACGGCGGTGGCGACGACCACGGCGATGGTGACCGGCACGAAGGAGCGCGGGCGCATCTCAAAGAGCAGCAGCTCCACGGCGAGCAGGATCGAGGCAAGCGGCGCGTTGAAGGTCGCGGCCATACCGGCGGCGGCACCAGCCACAAGCAGCGTCTTGCGTTCGTCGGCGGTGAGCGAAAGCGTTTGCGCGAGCAGCGAACCGAAAGCGCCGCCGGTCATGATGATCGGACCTTCGGCGCCGAACGGTCCGCCGGTGCCGATGGCAATCGCCGACGAGACGGGTTTGAGTACGGCTACGCGCGGCTTTATCTTGCTACCGCCGCGCAGGATCGCTTCGATCGCCTCGGGCATGCCGTGGCCGCGGATTGCTTCCGCCCCGTAGCGTGCCATCACGCCAACGATGAGCCCGCCGACGACCGGCGCGGCGATGATTAGCCACCACATGTCGTGGCCACCGCCGGGCGCCACCAAAGAGAGTGCCACGCGCTGATAAAAGACAAGGTTGGTGATAAGGCCGATCAGCTTGAGGAGCGCATCGGCGACCAGTGCCGCGACCCCACCGACCACGAGTGCCAGCCCACAGATCAGGAGCATGCGCGGGTGCACATCGAAATCGCCGAGACGTTTGGGTACGCGCGGACGAGCGGCCGTTTGCGTCGTTTCGTTACTCATTCTTCAAGTCGGATATTGCGGAAATCGGCGCGGTTCACTCTTCAGGCGTAGGTGTAGCCGAAGGCGGCCTCGAAGCGTGCGGCGAATTGCTCGGACGTAAAGCGGTGGTTCTGGGTGCCCTGACTGGCGACCTTGATCGAGCCGGCGAGCGCGGCGATGCGTCCGGTGGTTTCCCACTCGAAGTCGTGGAGCAGACCGTAGAGAAGGCCCGCGCGGTAGGCGTCGCCGCAGCCGGTGGGATCAACCACGGCCGTGGGTTCGACGGCGGGTACTTGCAGCGTGTCGCCGCCGGTGTGGATGATTGAGCCACGTGCGCCACGGGTAACGATGAGCGCCTTCACGCGTTCGGCGATTTCATCCAGGCCGAGGCGGGTCTTTTCGCAGAACACGCCTGCCTCGTAGTCATTCATCGCGAGCCAGTCGGCCTGATCGATGAAACGCTCCAGATCGTCGCCGTCGAACATCGGCAGGCCTTGGCCCGGATCAAAGATGAAGGGGATGCCGGCGGCGGCGAACTGTGTCGCATGCTGGATCATCGCATCGCGCCCGTCCGGCGCGACGATGCCGATGCGGGCGTCGGAATCGGTGGGTACTTTCTGCTCGTCGGCACGGCCCATGGCGCCGGGATGAAAGGCAGTGATCTGGTTGCCGTCGTCGTCGGTGTTGATGAAGGCCTGTGCGGTGTACACGTCGTCCAGCTCGCGGATGTAGCGGCGGTCGATGCCATTCTCCTCCAGCCACTTGACGTAGGGCGCGAAGTCCTTGCCCGCCGCACCGACCGGCAGTGCGGTTTCTCCGAGCAGGTGCAGCGTGTAGGCAATGTTGCCCGCACAGCCGCCGAATTCGCGGCGCAGTTCGGTCACCATGAAGGCGACGGAAAGCGAATGAATGCGTTCGGGCAGGATGTGGTCGCCGAAACGGCCGGGGAAACGCATGATGACATCGTAGGCCAGCGAGCCCGAGATCAACGCGCTCATGCGGGTAGACCCGTGAGACGTGGGGCGTTAGGCGCAAAGCGTGCGCTTTCCGCAAGGCTGCCTGGCAATGTGCTGAGTGCTGAGTGCTGAGTGCTGAAAGAATCCCTTCTCCTTGCTCCGCAAGCAAAGGGGAGAGAAGCTATTTCCAGTCCCCAGTCCCCAGTCCCCAGTCCCGATAACATCTGTTGCATCGTTGCGTTCTCCCCAGGCGCCAATGGTGTGCTCATGCGGCCTCGCCCGGCTGCCATACGAGGTCGAGCTCGCGGGCAGCCTTGACGTCGTCGAGGCGGCTGACCGGTGTGGTGTACGGCGCGTGCTTCACCTTGTCGGGATCGGTCTTTACTTCTTCGAGGATTGCTGCCATCGCTTCTACGAAAGCATCGAGCGTTTCCTTCGATTCGGTTTCGGTAGGTTCCATCAACAGGCACTCCGGCACGAGCAGCGGGAAATAAGTAGTGGGCGCATGGAAGCCGTAGTCGAGCAGTCGCTTGGCAACATCCATTGCGGTGACGCCGTGTTCCTTCGCGAGCCTTTTAAGCGTGACGATGAACTCGTGGCTCGCCCTACGCTGTGTGTAGGCCAGGTCGAAGCCGGCGGCTTCCAGGCGGCGCGACAGGTAGGCTGCATTGAGCGTGGCGAATTCGGCCACGCGGTGCATACCCGCCGCACCGAGCATCCGCATGTACACGTAGGCGCGGAGCAGCACGCCGATGTTGCCGTTGAAGGCCGAGAGACGACCGATCGAATGCGGTCGGTCAGCCTCGCCGAGCAAGCGGTAACGACCTTCAGTGTGCGCCACCAGCGGCAACGGTAGAAACGGTTCCAGGCGCTCGCCCACAGCAATGGCGCCCGCGCCGGGGCCGCCGCCGCCATGCGGAGTGGAAAAGGTTTTGTGCAGATTGAAATGCATCACGTCGAAGCCCATGTCGCCAGGGCGCACCTTGCCCAGAATCGCGTTCATGTTGGCGCCGTCGTAATAGAGCAGGCCGCCCGCACCGTGCACGATCTTCGCGATCTCGGCGATGCGCCGTTCAAACACACCGAGCGTGGACGGGTTGGTGAGCATGATGCCCGCGGTTTGCGGGCCAACCGCGGCCTGGAGGCTTGCGATATCGACATCGCCGTCGGGCCCGGTCTTGATCTCGCGCACGGTGTAGCCGCACATGGCGGCGGTTGCGGGGTTGGTGCCGTGGGCGGCATCGGGCACGATGATTTCGGTGCGCGCACTATCGCCGCGCGAGTGGTGATAGGCGCGGATCATCGCCACACCCGCGAATTCGCCCTGCGCACCGGCCATCGGCGCAAGCGAACTGGCGCGCATGCCGGAGATCGCCTTGAGCAGGTCCTGCAATTCGTACAGGCAGGCGAGCACGCCCTGTCCACCGGCATCGGGTGCCATGGGATGACGGTTGATGAAGCCGGGCAGCAGGGCCAGCGTGTTGCACGCCCGCGGGTTGTACTTCATGGTGCACGAACCGAGCGGATAGAAGTGCGTGTCAATCGAGAAGTTTTTCTGCGACAGGCGCGTGTAGTGGCGCACCGTATCCATTTCCGACACTTCGGGCAACGCCGGCGCCTGCTCGCGCAGCAACTCGGCGGGCAGATCGCCAGTGTCGAACGTACCCTTCGGCGCCTGCGCGTGCGCGCCACGCCCGGGTCGCGAATGATCGAATATCAACACGCGTCAAGCGCCTTCAGCGCGGCTTCGTAATCGGGCTCGTCACCAATTTCGCCGACGAGCTGCGTGTAGCAGACTTTATTGTCGGCATCGAGCACGACCACGCCGCGCGCGGTGACACCGGCGAGCGGGCCATCGGTGATGGTGACGCCGTAGTCTTTCCCAAAAGAACTGCGGAAGGTCGAGAGCGGCATCACGTTGTTCAGTCCTTCGTCGCCACAAAAACGTTTTTGCGCGAACGGCAAGTCGGCGGAAACCATGAGCATGACCGTATCGGCGTGATCCTTCGCATAGTCATTGAACTTCTTGGTGGAGATCGCACACACCGGCGTGTCGAGACTGGGCACGATGTTCAAGAGCTTTTTCTTGCCGGAGAATTTATCCAACCCGATGTCGGCGAGATCGCTGCCGGTCAGCTTGAAGGCGGGCGCGGCAGAGCCGGTTTTCGGCAGCTCGCCGACGGTGTGAAACGGATTGCCCTGGAGGGTGATATCAGCCATGAGTCTTTCTCCTTAGCGTGTAATGAGTGGTTCAGGCGCGGGCGGCCACGCGATTGTCCGTGAGTGCGGCACCGAGTGCTGTGGCGTAACGGTCGAGATCGGCATCGGTCTTGGTCTCGGTGGCGCAGACGAGTACGCAGTTGGCGAGGCGTTCGTCGGCGTGGGCGAGATCGTAACCGCCGATGATGCCGTCATGTTCGAACACATGGTCGAGCAGCGGTGCGGCGTGCTGACCGAGGTCGATCGCAACCTCGTGGAAAAACGGAGCACTGAAACGCGGGCTCAGATTGTGCGCAGCGAGGCGCGACACGAGTTCCCGTGTACGAGCATGGCTTGCGGCGGCCACCTGACGCAGGCCGTGCGGACCGAGCAGTGACATGTAGATCGTGGCCGCGGTGACGGCCAGTCCCTGATTGGTGCAAATGTTGGAGGTCGCCTTGGAACGGCGGATGTGCTGCTCGCGGGCCTGTAGCGTGAGCGCGAAACCGGTGCGGCCCTGGTCGTCCACAGTGCGCCCGATCAAGCGGCCTGGAAGTTGACGCACATGCGTCTTGCGGCAGGTCATGAAGCCGAAATAGGGGCCGCCCGAGGACAACGGCACACCCAGTGGCTGACCTTCGCCGCAGGCGATGTCGGCGCCCGCCTCGCCCCACCGGCCGGGCGGTTTCAGAAGCGCGAGCGAGGTGGGATTGACGTTGCCGATGAGAATGAGATCGCGTTCGCGAGCATAACGCTCCAGTCGATCCACATCTTCAAGCGTGCCGAAAAAGTTGGGCTGGGCGACGATCAGTGCCGCCGCCGGCGGTGCATCGGTCAGCGCTTGTTCCGATAACCGTCCGGTGGCCGTGTCGTGGGTCAGTTCGTGAAATTCCACGCCCTGATTCGCGCACAGCGTGCGCAGTACCGATTTATAACGCGGGTTGAGCGCGTGCGGGATCAGCACCCGGCGTGTGGTGTCCTTGCGCTTCAGGCGTAGCGCCATGAGCGCGGCTTCGGCAAGCGCCGAGGCACCGTCATATTGCGAAGCGTTGGAGACCTCCATCGCGGTCAGTGCGGCAATCATCGACTGATATTCGTAGATCAGTTGCAGCGTGCCCTGGCTGGCCTCGGCCTGATACGGCGTGTAGGCGCTGTAGAACTCGCCGCGTGTGGTGAGTTCCCATACCGCAGCGGGGATGTGATGCTCGTAGGCACCAGCGCCGACGAAGGACAGCCCGCCGCGATCCAGTGCGGCGCGTTCGCGCATGAGCCGTCCGATCTGCTGTTCGCCCAGGCCTTCGGGGACGCCGTCCAGCGACTTGATGCGCAGCTCCGGCGGGATTTCGCCGAACAGTTGTTCGATGCGCTCGATGCCGAGCGAGTCGAGCATGTCGCGAACGTCGTCATCGGTATGCGGGATGAAAGGCATGGCAGTCCGGATGATTTACGAGGGATTGCGGATGATGGCGGAATTCGCAGCAAGCCACGCGCCGGTCTGGAGCGAAAGACGTAGCGACACTACGGCTTGAGTGAAGACCAGGCGGGGCGCCGCGAGAAACCACCAGCGCCGCAATAGGCCGGCGCGGCGAGTGATCCGCAACGCTGAAAGTTGTCGAGGCATCGTCATATTCTCCTACAATCGTGGCGACTCGTGCGCGAGCGTCGGCCGCCCTTGTGAATCATCCGGACTAATCCTCAGCTTTCGGATTCGATGTGTGCGGCGTAGGCTTCGGCATCCATCACGTTGGGTGGCAGTTCGCCGTCGGCGGTACGGATGCGCACCAGCCAGCCTTCGCCGTAGGGATCTTCGTTGACGTTTTCGGGATGGTCAGTCAACGCTTCGTTCACGGCGGTGACTTCGCCATCGACCGGACTGTACACGTCGGAGGCGGCCTTGGTGGATTCGACCACCACGCAGCCTTCGCCCATACTGAGTTCGGTGCCCTCCTCGGGCAGTTCAACAAACACCAGATCGCCCAGCGCCTGCTGGGCATGTTCGGTGACGCCGAGTTCAAGTGTGCCGTCGTCGAGCTGACGCAACCATTCGTGGGTGTCGGTATAGTGCAGATCGCCTGGTATCTCGCTCATGGGAAACCCTCCTGGGTGGTGCAATCAGATCAGAATTTTGCCGCGGCGTACGAACGGCGGCTTGACGATGCGAGCGGGCATCGGCTTGCCGCGAATGTCCACCTCGGCCACGTCCTCGGTGCCTACAGGGATGCGTGCCAGTGCCACCGAACGCTGCACGGTGGGACCGAAGCCGCCACTCGTTACCACGCCCTCGCCGGCACCAGCGGTTTTCAAGTTTACCGTCTGGCCGTGGCGGATAATGCCGCGGCCTTCGAGCACCAGGCCCACCAGACGCCGTTCGCTGCCCGCCTCGCGGACACGCTCCAGCGCGGCGCGGCCGATGAAGTCGCGATCCGCGGGCTCCAGGGCGACGGTCCAGCCGAGGTTGGATTCATACGGGTGGGTGGTGTCGTCCATGTCGCTGCCGTAGAGGTTCAGCCCGGCTTCCAGGCGCAGCGAATCGCGCGCGGCCAGCCCGCAGGGCGCCACGCCAGCGACGGTAAGCGCCTGCCAGAAGTTGGCGGCACGCTCACCCGGCAGCATGATTTCCCAGCCGTCCTCACCGGTGTAGCCGGTGCGGGCGATGAACCAGTCGCCGCTATCGACGGCGGTAAACGGTTTGAGCTCCAGCGCCGCGCCCTTCATCGCCTCGGGCAGCAGGTTGGCCGCGCGTTCGCGGGCCCGCGGGCCTTGCACGGCAATCATTGCCAGTTCGCTGCGCTCGGTCACGCTGATATCGAATTCTTTCGCCACTTTGCGGATCCAGGCGATGTCGCTGTCACGGGTGCCGGCATTGACCACGGTGCGGTAGCGCTTCGGCCCGCGGTAATAGGTAATGAGATCGTCCCGGATGCCGCCCTCGGCGTTGAGCATCGTGCCGTAGAGCGCCTGGCCGGGCGTGGTGAGCTTGGCGACGTCATTGGCCAGCAGATGGCGCAAAAAGTCGCGGCAGCGTTCGCCCTCGAAATCGACAATGGCCATGTGCGAGACGTCGAATACGCCGGCATCTTCGCGTACGGCGCGATGTTCGGCCAGCTCCGAGCCGTAGGACAGCGGCATCGACCAGCCGGCAAACGGCACGAGCTTGGCCCCGGCAGCCTCGTGCGCGGCGTAAAGTGGCGTCTTGCGCTCCATCGAATTCCTCAAAATAGCGTGAAATGGCGCCCGCTGGCGCCTCCAATAGCTTAACGAAAGCGTGCGTCATTGGCTATGACACCGCATAGGGCGTATATCATAAGGGGGATTGGATAAATGAGGTTCGAACATGAGCGAAAGAGGCCCGCTGGAACCGCGCCGCAAATCGGTGCCCGTGCGCGTGGGCAAGGTCACGATCGGCGGCGAAGCGCCGATTGCGGTGCAGTCCATGACCAATACCGATACGGCCGACGTCAAGGCTACGGTCGCGCAGGTCGCAGCGCTCGCGGGCGCCGGCTCCGAGCTGGTGCGCATGACGGTCAACACCGAAGAGGCCGCCGCTGCGGTACCCGCAGTACGCGAAAATCTGGCCAGGATGGGCATCGAGGTACCGCTCATCGGTGATTTCCACTTCAACGGCCATCGCCTGCTCGCCGCGCACCCCGAATGCGCCGAGGCGCTCGACAAGCTGCGCGTGAATCCCGGCAACGTGGGGCGCGGCTCCAAGCGCGATCCGCAGTTCACCGAAATCATTGAGGTAGCCTGCCGCTACGAAAAACCGGTGCGCATTGGCGTCAACTGGGGCAGCCTCGACCAAGACCTGTTGACGCACCTCATGGATGAGAACGCGCAGAGTGCAGAGCCGAAAGACGCAAAGGAAGTCATGTTCGACGCCATGGTCGAATCGGCCCTGCGCAGCGCCGCCCGCGCCGAGGAAATCGGCCTTGCGCACGATCGCATCATTCTCTCCTGCAAGATGAGTCGGGTGCAGGACCTGGTGCGCGTGTACACCGCGCTCGCCGCCCAGTGCGACTTTCCGCTGCATCTGGGGCTCACCGAAGCCGGCATGGGCACCAAGGGCGTGGTGGCCTCGACGGCCGGCCTTTCGGTGCTGCTTGCACGCGGCATCGGCGACACCATCCGCGTTTCGATCACTCCCGAGCCGGGTGCGGCCCGCGAAAAGGAAGTACACGTTGCGCAGGAAGTCCTGCAGGCGATGGGCCTGCGCGCCTTCATGCCCGCCGTTACGGCTTGCCCCGGTTGCGGGCGCACCACGTCGAGCTACTTCCAGGAACTCGCCCAGGACATCCAGAGCTACACACGCGAGCGGATGCCGGCCTGGAAAATCGAATACGTGGGCGTGGAAGAGATGCGCGTCGCTGTCATGGGCTGTGTCGTGAACGGTCCCGGCGAGAGCAAGCACGCCAACATCGGCATCAGCCTGCCCGGCACCGGCGAAAAACCGGTGGCTCCGGTGTTCGAGGACGGCAAGAAAACCGTCACCCTCAAGGGCGACCACATAGCCGCCGATTTCCAGGAACTGGTCGAAACCTACGTCGCCCGCACCTATAAAAAACGCGCCGCCTAATAGCAGGAATCGGGACCCAGAGGAAATCGCGGCTGAAGCCGCTCCTGCAACTGGATCAACAACCGTAGGTGCGGCTTCAGCCGCGACCATTTGCGCCCGCGCGGTGCTAGACTGGTTTTGGAGGTGAGCGCAATGGGCAAAAGCACCAATTACACGGCCAAGGTACCAGACGCCAGTGGCCGCATTCCTTATACTGAGGAAGAAGACCGCATCTGGGCCGCGCTCTACGAGCGCCAGATGAAGGTGTTGCCCGGTCGTGCCTGTGACGACTACATGGACGCGCTGGCGAAGCTGAACCTGCCGTCGGATCGCGTGCCGCAGCCGGGCGATGTCTCTGCCGTGTTGCGCAAACACACCGGCTGGGAAGTCGCGCCCGTGCCGGCGCTCATCAACTTCGACAAGTTCTTCGCGCTGCTCGCCGACAAGAAATTCCCCGCCGCGTCGTTCATCCGCACCTGGGACGAATTCGACTACCTGCAGGAACCGGACGTCTTTCACGAGATTTTCGGCCACACACCGCTACTGATCGACGAACGCTTCGCCGCCTTCACCCAGGCCTACGGCGAATACGGGCTCAAGGCGAGCAAGGAAGACCGCGTGATGCTCGCTGCGCTGTACTGGTTCACAGTGGAATTCGGGCTGATCAATTCGGCGAAGGGTTTGCGTGCCTACGGTTCGGGCATCCTGTCCTCGCCGGGCGAACTGGTCTATGCGCTGGAAAGCGACCTGCCACAACGCAAACCGTTCGAGCCGGTGGATGCGCTGCGCACGCCGTATCGCATTGATATCTACCAGACCGTTTATTTCGTGATCGATGGCCTGCAGGATCTGTTCGACGTGGCGCAGCAGGATCTGTTCGAACTGATCGCCCAGGCACGCAAGCTGGGCAAGCACACGCCGACTTTCCCGCCCAAGGAGCCGGAAAAGGAAAGCGCCGCCGCACACTGATAAATTCACCCCTTCTCCCTTCGCAGAGTGGAGAAGGCCGGGATGAGCGGTGGCACCGCACAGCGGTGCAAATAGTATTTCACCCTCACCCCAACCCTCTGCCTGTGAGAGAGAGGGAAAGTTCTATGAGACCGTACCGGAGGACATATGACCGACAAGACCGAATTCGCCGAAAAACACTGCGAAGCCTGTGAAGGCGGCGTCGCCCCGCTCAGCCGTGACGAGGCCGAAAAATACATCAAGAAACTCGTACCCGAATGGACGCTAGCCGACGACGCCAAGTCCATCCACCGCGACTTCCAGTTCAAGGGTTTCAACAAGACCATGAGCTTCACCAACGCCATCGCATGGATGGCGAACCGCGAAGGCCATCACCCCGACCTCGAAGTCGGCTACGGCCACTGCCACGTGCACTACACCACGCACGCCATCGGCGGCCTCTCGGAAAACGACTTCATCTGCGCCGTAAAGATAGACAAACTTCTCGAGTGAGGTGCCGGCGACGATCTGGCCGGCCTCCCCTCTCCCGTCCGGCCGCGTCGGTCGCAGCCGTTGCGCGCGCACTGTCCGCCCTACGGGGTGCGATGCGAGGCGGGTCTTGAAGCCCGATCCTAGTCTTGCGGCTGCCCCGGGCCGGGATGCTGATGCGCGGATCGGTCCTTTAGCGGAACGTGGTTCCAGACGCCGACGAGGCGACCGTCCTGGAATATCCACTTGGAAGCCAGTTGCCCGTCGCACTTGATCCGAAGCGTCCGGCTGCCGCCGGCCGGGGGAAGCTTCGACATGCCCGCCAGCACGGTGGACAAGTTCCGTACCTCGGCCCATCGTAGCGTCTCCGCCATCAGGCACCGTGTCAACCGCGGGGGAACCTTGACCGTTCCGGCGGTGAACTCGGGTGCGGCTCCGCAATCGATGGCTCCCGCCGCGTCGAGCTCGACATCCTTGCCGTGCTTTGCCCGCATATGCTGGCCGTTGGTCTCGCAATAGATCTGGACCTGTGTCAGGTAGCCCACGGCGGTGCCTCGCCGGCAGACCACTAGCGACCTTTTGTCCTTCTCGTACGTCCATGGGCGGTGGAGGGCGTTTTTAAGCAGGTACAGTTTCACCTCTGTCGGTATGTGCGCCCCGTCGATTGTCATGTAGTCCGAGTTGAACACGATTTGCGGGGGGTTCATCACGAACTTGATCGAACACCCAGACCGGTCCTTGTCCTGCAAAGAGCAGCCGCCTTTGCCCGCGGGTTTCCCGCGACTGGCCCCGGTCGCGGAGGCCGGCGCGGGGTTCGCAGCCGCCGCGATTCCGCTTGTCGCCGCAAGCGCCAAGCCAGCGACGATCATGAGGAGTTGTCTCGCGTGAGTGCGCGCACCAAGTAAATGCATATCCATTGCCCCCGAAACTACGTCTATGGCTTGTACCATGCCGCGCTTCGCATGGTCAAGAACCCGGGTTTCGGCGGTATCGCAATCCGGGTTCGCGTTTCGTCCGGCGGCAGGGAGCGGCAATCGGGGTTAACCTTGAGGCTGGCCCTGTTTCGAGGCACCCATGTCTTCATCGGAAATCAGCGTCTTCGTCGGTTTAAGAACGTTTGTCGTAATCACGCTTCCTGCAATCGCTGCGGTCACCCAGCTGCGCCATCTGCGCCGCGCCAACGAGTTGGATGGACCGTTGAGCGTCGTTAACCGGGGGTGGATAGTGTGGACTTTGAAACATGCGTGGATGTCACGTGGCGCTTGCTCAAGGAGAAGATGCCCGACCCGGAGTATCGGCGCAGTCTGCTCGAGGGAACCTTCGAAAGAAGAAACAATCCATGGCTGCAACTTGCCAACGCCTATGAATGGTTGGGAACGCTGGTACGCTGGGAGCTCATTCCCGAAACTGCCCTCATGGATATGTATGCGCCCCGCATATTCTCCGCCTGGAAAACCATCGAACCGATCCGTCGCCACGGACGTGTGGGCCGAGGCGGACGGCCGCGTGCTGAAAGGCGGGTGACAAAGCCATGCAGGTGCTGATTGTCGGCCACGGGGAAGTTGTGGAGTTGTTGCCGATGGCCGAGTGCATCGAGGTCATGACTGAGATGTTCCGGGCGCTCGGCGAAGGAAAGGCGTTGTTTCCACAGCGCAGTGTCATGTGGCAGCCGGACAAGCAGGGCGCGCTCGGACTGATGCCGTCGTGGCTGGGTACACCGCCCGCGATGGGCGCGAAAGTCGTCAGCGTGTTTCCCGGCAACAGGGAAACCCGTTACGAATCGCATCAGGGCGTGGTGCTGCTCTTCGATACCGGCAACGGGCGCCTGCTGGCGATCGTCGATGCCGGCGCCATCACCGCCATCCGTACCGCTGCCGTCAGCGCGCTCGCTACGCGCTTGCTTGCGCGTGAAGAGGCTGGCGATCTCGCCATCCTCGGTTCCGGCACGCAGGCCGATAGGCATCTCGCCGCCATGCAGGCCGTGCGTCCAATCCGGCGCGTGCGGGTGTGGAGCCGAAACGACGACCATGCTCGCCGTTTCGCCGAAACTGCATCCAGGCGCTATGGGGTGGCGGTTACCGCGACGGCATCCGCACGCGAAGCGGTCTCTGGCGCGGACCTCGTCTGCACCGTCACCGGTGCCACGGCGCCGATACTGGAGGGTGAGTGGCTCGCGCCGGGCGCACACGTCAATGCCGTCGGCGCCTCCGTACCCCCGTTCCGAGAACTCGATACGGCGGCCATCGTACGCAGCCGAGTATTCGTGGATCGCAAGGAATCCGTCCTTGCCGAAGCCGACGACCTGCGCATCCCACTCCAGGAAAAGGCCATCACCGAGAATCACATCCGCGGCGAACTGTCCGACCTGGTACTCGAACGCGTCACCGGCCGCAACGGCACCGACGACATCACCCTCTTCAAATCCGTAGGCCTGGCAGTCGAAGACCTGGCCGCTGCGCACCACGTCTACGAACGCGCCGAAACAATCGGCGCCGGCACCCGCATCAATTTCGGCTCTGAAAGACAGTAACCACATTATGTCGGCCAGAGTCAGACAGGACACTACATCCGCAGAATCACTCGCACAGCCAGTAACATGTGAAACGGCGATGAATCATCGAAGGCTTAAGGATAGCTGATTCGTGAAACGGCGATACAAAATCTCTCTGTGGGTTGTGGGCTCTTTGTGCGCTATTTGTCTAGCGCTGTGGATAGCTGTCGTGATCTGGTATCTACAGTCCGGGGCATCGGTAGGCACGCTCGTTGGCGATGTGACCACAGGCCACAGCTCGACTTGGGTAGTCCCCGAAGGCATCACTTACGTATATGTGATGGATACCAAATTTGGAAAACGAAGACTTGCCGTTTCTCAGGCGCCCCTGATGGCATTGGCTATTTCAAGTGCTTCCGGCATCGATTTCTCCGTAGCCAAACCAAAGCGCCTCATAGCCACCTGGTCAAGACTGCTGGACGCCGGTCAACCGATCGATAGTCCCGTTCCCGACGCGAATGGTTTGACGGCATTAGAGATTGCCGCATTAACTGGGAGACCGGAGCTCGTACGATTTCTTCTCGTACACGGTGCGAATCCGAATCATGCTCAACTCCTTTATTGGCCGTCCGATAAGAAGAGGACAAAAGTTGCGGTACTGGATAAAACACTGTGCGCCGCTAGATCTTTTCCGAGAAGAGATTACGAACCTGTTATCCAACTGCTCGTCGATTCAATAAAGTCGCGAGGCGCGAAGCTGGACTTGGAAGCAGCACGACGTTTCGCCCAACATTGTCACCCCTGGCCAATCGATAACGGCCAAAAGGGGCATGAAGTTCCACACGGTAGATGACGTAGTCTACGTAGGATG
>JBOHZI010000027.1:0-15188 GCA_050738295.1 Gammaproteobacteria bacterium | reverse complement strand
ATCATGAACACGCAGTCCTCTAGCGACGATACCGCTCCCGCAACGCACCGCGACGAACATCGCCCTGACCACGACCATGAGCACAATCACGCCTTCGACTGGATCGAAGCAGCGCGCATTCTCGTCGTCGCCATCGCGGCGGCTGTCGTCTGGTTCTGGCCCTGGGAACCTGTGGCGCGCGTCAGCGTGATCGGGCTGATTGGGTTGCTCGTGGGCGGCTGGCCGATCTTCCGTGAAGCGATGGAAAATGTTCTCGCGCGGCGCATGACCATGGAGCTTTCCATGACCATCGCGATTGCCGCCGCCGCCGGCATCGGCCAATACTTCACCGCACTCGTTATTACGCTCTTCGTGCTCGTTGCCGAAGTGCTGGAAGGATTGACGGTGTCGCGCGGGCGTCGCGCAATCCGCGATGTGCTGGATTTGTTGCCGGCGGTGATCCAGGTACGCGAGGGCGAGCAGGTAAAAGACCGCCAGGCGTCGGCGGTCGGTGTCGGCGACCTGGTCGTGGCGCGCCCGGGAGCGCGGATTCCAGTAGACGGCACGGTCGTCTCCGGGCATTCATTCGTGGATCAAGCCTCGATCACCGGTGAATCCATGCCGGTCGAGAAGATCGTCGGCGCGGCGGTCTATGCGGGCACGTTCAATCAATCGGGGGCATTGGAAATCCGCGCCGATCGCCTGGGAGGGGACACTAGCTACGGGCAGATCATCGAGGCGGTCGAGCGCGCCGAGCATTCGCGTGCGCCGGTGCAACGGCTGGCCGATCGGCTGGCGGGCTATCTGGTGTATTTCGCGTTGGCGGCGGCCATTATCACGTTTCTCCTTACCCGTAATCCCGTTGCAACCATTGCGGTGATCATTGTCGCCGGCGCTTGCGGCATCGCAGCCGGCACGCCGCTTGCGATACTCGGCGCGATCGGTCGCTGCGCACGTGCCGGCGCAGTCGTCAAGGGCGGGGCTCATCTGGAAACCCTGTCCGCGGTCGATACCGTGGTGTTCGACAAGACCGGCACCTTGACTTACGGGCGCCCGCAAGTGCAAGCTGTGTTGCCGGCGCAGGGCGTCACCGAAAACGAATTGATCGAGGCGGCGGCGATCGCCGAGCGGCGATCAGAACATGCATTGGGCGCGGCGATCGTGGCGCGCGCCGACGCGATCGGCGTCGCTGCGCGAATGCCCGATCGGTTCGACTATACGCCCGGCCGCGGCATCGTCGCCATGAGTGATGGCGAACGGATCGCGGTCGGTAACCGGGCGCTGCTTTCCGCGCAGGGAATTGAAGTGCCGCGCTCGTCGAATGCAGCGACAGACGCGGCCACCGAAGTGCTGGTCTCAGCCGACGACAGGTTTCTCGGTCGCATTTTCATCGCGGATACGGTCCGCCGCGAAGCCGGACAAGCGGTCACCGAACTCGGTGCGCTCGGCATCCGAACGGTGTTATTGACCGGCGATGCGCCTGCCGTGGCGGCGGCTGTGGCGCGCGAACTCGGCGTCGCCGAAGTTCATGCCGAGTTGTTGCCGGAGGCCAAGCTCACGCACATCCAGGCGCTGGTGGATGCCGGGCTTCGCGTGGCGATGGTCGGCGACGGCATTAATGATGCCCCGGCGTTGGCGCGCGCCAGCGTCGGTGTGGCGATGGGTTCGGGCACCGACGTGGCCCGCGAAAGCGCGGACATCGTTTTGCTCGGTAACGACCTCGCGCGTTTCGTCGAGACCTTGCGCATCGCACGCCGCACACGCTCGATCATCTTCCAGAATTTCATCGGCACCCTGGCGGTGGACAGCGTCGGCATTGTGCTTGCCGGTTTCGGCTTTATCGATCCGCTGCTCGCAGCATTCATCCACGTCAGCTCGGAATTGGTCTTCATCCTGAACTCGACGCGAATGTTGCCTTCCCTACGTTACACGAAGGCTGTCACCAAAAATTACCTGCAACGAGAGGCGGCATGATGGTTGCGCATCAACCATCACCATAACCGAAACTGACCCACTGGTTCTTGAACGGGATGCCGGTATTTCGAAGAGGATGTGACCGAATTCTCGGTTGCGGGCGCTCAGTGCGCGCTTGTTACCGTGAGGGTGCCATACATGCCGGCGGCGTAATGGCCGGGCTCGTGGCAGGCGTACTGGTAGGTGCCGGGCTTTGTGAAGGTCCAGATCAGCGTTTGGGTCTTGCCCGGCGGAAGCGTAACTTCGTTCGGGTCCGAATGCATCATATTCATTTTCCCGGAGTGCATCTCCTGCATTTTCCCCGAATGCATCATGCCCATCTTGCTCGAGTGCATCATCTCCTGCATTTCCTTTTCGTGTTCGCGCTGTTCGGACTTCGGGCCGAGCACGAGCTCGTGCTTGAGCTTGCCCACGTTGGTGATCACGAACTTGACGGTCTCGCCGGCCTTGACGGTCAGCTTCGCGGGCACGAAGCGCATGCTGTCCTCGGCCTTGATGTGGATCGTGCGATCCACGGCGCTTGCCTTGCCAGGATGGCCCCAGGCGCTCGTCTCCGAGTGTATCGAGCCCTTGGCCTGCGGTTCGCCCATTCCTTGAGCGTTTGCCGCCGTCCACGCGGCCGGTGCCAGAATCAGAACGGCTGCCGCAAAAGTCGAAATAACGGTTTTCATACGTCTATCTCCTGTGTTTCATGGTGGCGTGCTGTGTCATTTGAGAGCCTTCGATCGGGTATTGGTTCCGATGGGGGTCGATCGCTTTCTTTCGTCGTTGGCCGTCCCGGCCTGCAACAGCGCAGGCCGGGAGCGGATTTTCTCGATCCACCGCCTGTCGCCAGGCGGGTCAGTCGAACCAGGCGCGCAGGCCGATAACGAACACGGTATCGCTCGCGCGCCTGTCCTCGGCGCGCCGGTAGTCGCTGGTGTGCCCGAAAGTGCGAGTGTACTCCAAGCCCACGTAGGGCGCGAACTTGCGGCTGAACTCGTAACGCAGCCTGAGCCCGAGCGAGGCATCGGACAGGCCGCTGCCGATGCCGCGCGCGGCATCGGCTTGCCCGTAGAGATTGGCTTCCAGTTCGGGTTCGAGAATCAAGCGCTGGGTGAAGAGCCATTCGTAGCGCAGCTTGGCGCGGGCGGCCGTGCGCCCGCCGGGGCCGACATAGCCGGTAAGTTCGAGGTCGAAGAAATACCGCGCAAGACCCTGAATGCCGAAGGCCGCCCAGTTGCGCGCCGGCCCGCCGCCGAAGTCGTGGCGTATACCGGCCTGGAAGTCGAAGAAGCCGCTGAAGGGGCGGTCGTAGAAGGCACTGATATCGGCATCTTCGGTATGCCCGCCGCTGCGTGTCCCTTCGGTCTTGAACCACAGCTTTTGGTAATCGCCGCCGAACCAGGCCTGCGCATCCCAGGCGCCGGCATCGGGGCTGTCGCCGACACCGGACTGGTACTCGAGCTGGTCGAGCAGCACTTGAAAATACGTTCTCGTATCGGCGATGGTCGCCTGTTCATGCGCCGGTGGCGGGTCGCCGGCCGTGTGGCCGTGACGATCGGCGAAGGCGGGCGTCGAATAGATCGCGACGCCCGAGGAGCCGGGCGGCGGCGCGACCTGAACTTCGCGGAACATACCCGCTTCCATGTGATAGAGCAAATGGCAGTGCAGCGCCCAGCCGCCGGGCGCATCCGCCGTCACGAGCAGGCTCAGGCGTTCGCCGGGCTGCACGTTGACGGTATGCAGGAGCGGATTGTGCACGCCATGGCCGTTCTGCAGCTCCATGAACATGCCGTGCAGATGGATCGGGTGATTCATCATGGTGTCATTGATCAACACGATGCGCACGCGCTCGCCGTAGTGCAGCTTGAGCGGCACCGAATCGGCGTACTTCTTGCCGTTGAACGACCACATGTAGCGCTCCATGTTGCCGGTGAGGTGCAGCACGATGGTGCGCTCGGGCGCCGGGTCGGGATGTGCATCGAGGCTCTTGAGATCCGCGTAGGTCAGATCGCGCCGGCCGTTGTTGCGCAAGCCGACGCCGGGGTCGTCGAGCCTGTTCATCGGTGCCTCCGCGATGTGCGTGACGCCCACGCCGGTATGCACGGCGGGCGCATGGACCGGCCTTGCGACAGTCGCCGCTGTCGGCATCTTCATCTCCGACATTCCGGACATTTGCATTTCTTCTCCCTCTCCCCTTGCGGGAGAGGGTTGGGGCGAGGGGTCATGCCGCGAAGCGGCATGCTTTTTCTCCATCTTCATGCCCGGCATATTTCCCATGCCCTTCATCCCGTGCATCCTCATGCCCATGGCGCGCATGGTGAGGACCGGGCGCGGATCCATCGGCGGCACAGACGCCATCATGCCCGGGCGCGGCGCAAGCGTGCCGCGGGCGTAGCCGGAGCGGCCCATGCTCTGGGCGAAAATCGTGTAGGCACGCGCATCTTTCGGCGTCACGATCACGTCGTAGGTCTCGGCTACCCCGATCCTGAGCTCGTCCACCGTGACCGGCTCGACGTTCTGGCCGTCCACCTGCACTACCGTCATCTTGAGCCCCGGCACGCGCACGTCGAAGTAGGTCATCGAGGACGAGTTGATGAGACGCAGCCGTACGCGCTGGCCCGGTGTGTACAGCGCCGTCCAGTTCGCGCGCGGCGGCTTGCCGTTCATCAGATAGGTGTAGGTCGCGCCGGTCACATCGGAGAGATCGGTCGGGCTCATGCGCATCCGCCCCCACATCAGGCGATCGGAGATCGTCGCGCCGAGGCCCTTGGTCGCGACGTCGTGGAAGAAGTCCGGCACCGTGCGCTGGGCGTAGTTGTAATAATCGGACTGGCTTTTGAGATTCGCCATGATTTGCTCCGGCGACTCATCGCTCCAGTCCGAAAGTACCACGGCGTAGTCGCGGTCGTAATGGAAGGGAGGCGCCTTTTTGGGGGCGATCTCGATCGCGCCGTATAGCCCTTTCTGCTCCTGCCCGCCGCTGTGGCTGTGGTACCAGTAGGTGCCACTCTGCTTGACCGTGAAGCGGTAGGTAAAGGTCGTGCCGGGCGCGATGCCCATGTAGCTGATCCCCGGCACCCCGTCCATGGCCGCCGGCAGCAGGATGCCGTGCCAGTGGATCGAAGTCGAAACCTTGAGCTTGTTGGTCACGTGGATCACCACGTGCTCGCCGTCGCGCCAATGCATCGTCGGGCCGGGCAGTTGCCCGTTGACGGTAATCGCCGTCTTCGGCGCGCCCGTGATGTTGATCGGCGTGCGCGCGATCGTCAGATTGTAGGTCTTGGCGGACGCGGAACGGGCGCCCGGACCGAACGCCAGTCCCGCGAGGAATATGAGCGACGCGCCAAGCGCCGCCTTGCGTGAAAGAGAAAACATGGGAAACCTCCGGCATCGTACCGGACGCGTGCTTCGCGCCCGGTCAAACGATTCCCCGCGCCCATGCGGGTGCAGGCGTTTATCGGTTGCGGGAGATCAGTGCCGTGGAGGCGGGGTGTCGATCGGTTCGAACCATTGCAGGACGGGTGAAGGGGCCACCATGGGGGCAAAGCCACTATTCTGCGGTGCGCCCGCGGGGATCACAGGCGGAGCGGAAATTGCCGAGGCCACACAGGCGCCAGCGCAGAAGCCCGAGAGGTTCAGGCCGTTGCCCGAGGTACCGTGCGCAGTGCAGCAAGCGCCGTGTGTCTGCGCCATATTGCCCGGGTTACAGTGCGCCTCCGCGCGCACGGGGGCGGCGAAGGCAAAGGTAAACGCCGCCACGAGACTCGGGGCAAGCAGAAAACGGGAGCGGCGGCGCGTATTCATAAGGCCATTATATGGACTCCAGGCGTCACCTTGTCAGGTTGGTCCCCAAGTCCAGTATAGACCCAGATAGCCGATGGTGTGGCGCGCGCCCGCGATCGTATGGCCGAGATCGAACAAGAGTTGGCAGCGGCAGAAATTCATACTGTAATAGCCGCCGAACGTCAGAAAGGTTGAGCCAGAGCCTGTTGTCGTATCCGATTGTTGAGTGAAAATTTCGCCACCCAGGGTGAGCGAATTGTTGAGCGTGCGTTGCAACTGCCAACCGCCGAACCAATAGTTACGCATCTCGGGCGCGTGATTAATGACATAGCCACCACCACCCATCGTGGTCCAGGGGCCCCAGCTCTTCTGCGCCCAGATCGGAATCCGGTACCAGACCTGGCCGTTGCCGGTGCCGCGCGATGCATTTCCGGCGGGTAATTCAATGAACGGAAATATGCCGACCTGCGGAGTCGTGGCGGTTTCGTGAAGAAAACGATACTTTACTCCGACTTCGATATCGCCTATCCCGCGTCCGATTTCTCCCGTATCGGGATAAATCATCATGTAGGGAATGACCATGTGGAACATGAAATCGGGAGCGAATCCGTAATTGAATTCGATAGCCGGGACTTGGGCCGTTTTGCCGTCCACCGCTTTATCGAACGTCGAAAAGAGGTAAAATTCCTTGTGCCGATAAGGAATGGGTACGGGATCGTCGGTCAGGAACGGAGGCCCCGCCTGGGCGGTGAAGCCGGTGCCAAGAATCACCAAAAAAACCGCACAGCCTATCCGGCGATGGGCATGCTTGCTCATAAAGGCCTCATTGGAGGCTGAACATCCTACAAATCCTACACGATTTTCTTGCTCCCGAATCAATAAAGCGTGAGGTGCAGGCGCAGGCCGACGACGAATGCGTTGGGGTGCACGCCAGAGGGATGCAAGATGTATTGTACATCGGTTGCAGGGTAAGGGCGTCGTCGAATAATGGAATAAGCGCTGCCGCCTCAATACTTGTTTCGGCGGCGTGGCCTCGAATCCGGACACGGGTCGTTTCGCGCCCGGTCACTCTCCTCGAAGTGCGCGATGATCGGACACCGTTGGGTGCCATCGCCCCGGCAGAGGTTGAGCAGTAGCGCCAGTTCGTTATGCAGATGGCGCAGCTCATCGAGCTGGGTGCGCAATGTCTCGACCTTGGTCGCGGTGAGCGCCTGCACCGCGCGCCGCGGCGGACGTCGGCTGTCGCGCAGCTCAAGCAGTGTCTTGATTTCGGCGAGCGTGAAGCGTGCCGCGCGGGCGCGGCGGATGAACGCAAGACGTGAGAGGTCGCTTTTGCCGTAGTCGCGCCGACCCGCGGCGTTGTGGGCCACGGGCGGCAGCAGGCCGAGCTTTTCGTAGTAGCGCAGTGTATCCGGGCTGAAGCCCGAAACGCGGGACGTCTCACCGATCTGCATGGGGCGGCTCCTGTTCCAGGTCACGCCGCAGTCGTTCGGGCGCCTGTCGGGCACCGAATGCGCCCTGCATCAGGAGGCGGCCGTCGAGCACCAGCGCGGGTGGACGCAGCACGCCGAGCGCAACGGCGCGATCAAGTGCCGAGAGCACCGGCACGCGCTTGAATTCCACGGGCAGACCCGCACAGCGCGCCTCGACTGCGTCGAGCAGCGGACCGCAATGCGGGCAGTCCCCGGCCACGAACCATTCGACGCGGCGCTTGCCCGCGAGTTCGTTTTCGCCCATCCACCTATTATCCATGCTTCGAGGCCGCCCGTTTTTGGCCGGTAATTTGCACCATTCCTTCCTCTAACCGAATAGCTTGCCGTGTGAGCCCAAGCGAGCAAGGCGCAGGCTCGTAGTATCCACTTTGCGGTAAATCAACAGCAGGTCGGGACGTATGTGACACTCGCGGTAGCCACCCCAACTACCGCTTAGATCATGATCGCGGTAGCGGCGATGCAGGACTTGATCGGCGATCAACGACGTCAGAACGAGTTCCAGGTCTTCATCCAGCGTGGCCCGATATGGCCCTTTGCGTTCGCGTTTGTAATCGCGCTTGAACGCGCTGGATCGCTCAATCGTCCTCACGCAGATCCGCCATCAGTTCGTCTAACTTGCCGAAGCGCTTTCCTTTGCCCGCCTCCAGCTCGGTTATGGCTCTGCGCGTGCCGGCGTTGGGCGCCTTGACCTCGAAGGGCAGGCGACGCTCATCCGCCACTCGCATCATCAACAGCCGGATGGCATCGGAGACGGACAGGCCCATCGCGTCCAGCGCATCGGCCGCGCGAGCCTTGGTGACGCTGTCAATTCGAGCGCGAACGTAGGTGTCAATGGCACTCATCGTGAATACTTCTGACTGAATACACAGATATTGTAGTCCTTTTAAGACTACAACGCAACACCTCAAGGCAGGCTGGAGCCGGGTCACCTCAGTTCGGGTTAGTAACAGAATGGCGTGTCATGCCTGCGCCGGCTCCGGCGGGGTATCGGCATGGCCGACGCTTTCGATTGCGCCGAAAAACAGTTGCGGTTGTCCCCACAACGAATTGATGAAGATCGCCGTGACGCTGCCGGCCATCGCGATCATCGCCCACACGGGATAAATGATGCCGGTGGCCGCGATCGGCACACCGATGCCGTTGAACAGAAAGGCGAGGGCGATGTTCTGCAGCATCTTGCGGTAGCCGCGGCGGCTGATGGCGTAGGCATCGAGCACGCCGGTAAGGCGGGTGTTGAGGATGATGATGTCCGCGGAATCAATGGCGATGTCGGTACCGCTCCCCATCGCGATGCCGACGTCGGCCTGCATCAGCGCCGGCGCGTCGTTGATGCCGTCACCGACCATGGCGACGCGCGCGTCCTGTTGCAGCTCGCGAATGGTTTCCGCCTTGTGTTCCGGCAGCACGCCGGCGTAGACCTCCCCGATGCCGGCCTGAGCCGCGATGCGCCGCGCCGCGCATTCGTTGTCGCCGGTGAGGAGCGCGACCCGCACGCCCGCGGCCTGGAGTTGTCTTACCGTGTCGGCCGCCTCCGTGCGCAGCGCGTCGCCGAAGGCGAGCAGGCCGAGCGGTTGGCCTTCGCGGCCGAGGGCGATCACGGTCCGGCCCAGTCTTTCGAGCCGGTTTAACGCGTCTTCCAGCGGCGCCAGGTCAGCGCCACGCTCGGATAGAAACGCCGGGCTGCCGGCGAGGATCTCGTCGCCATTTAACCGGGCGATGACGCCCTTGCCGCTCACTGCTTCGAAGTTCTCGATGGATGGAATGTCCAGCCCTGCATCGAAGGCGGCCTGCACGACCGCTTGCGCCAGCGGATGCTCGGAGGCGGCTTCCACCGTCGCGGCAAGTCCGAGCAGCGTGTCGCGGTTGATGCCATGCGGCTCGATCTCGCGCAGCGCCGGGCGGCCTTCGGTCAGCGTCCCGGTCTTGTCGAAGACGACCGTCGTCACCCGGCGCAGCCCCTCGAAGGCTTCGCCGGTGCGCATCAGAATGCCGCGCTCGGCCGCCTCGGCCGCGCCGCGCACGATCGAGAGCGGCGCGGAGATGCCGACGGCGCACGGATAGCCCATCACCAATACGGAGAGCCCGGCAAATACCGCGCGCTGAATATCCAGGGAGTAGCCGAGGAGCAGCGGTCCGACCAGCCAGGCGATAAATGCTACCGCGGCGATCGCAAGAACGGTTGGCGTATACACGCGCAGCACCCGATCGACGATGTGGAGCAAGCCGGGTTTCAGTGCCCGGGCGTCCTCGACGCTGCGGATCACCTGCTGCAGAAAGCTTTCTTCGCCGACGGCCGTGACCCGCACCAGCAGCGTACCGGAACCGTTGATGGCGCCGCCCGCGACGCTCGCGCCAACCGCCTTTTCCACCGGCAACGGCTCGCCGGTAATCAACGATTCATCTACCGCCGAATGTCCCTCGACGATCTCGCCGTCGACCGGAATGCGCTCGCCGGGGCGGATACGCACCCGCTCGTCCGGGCGCACGTCCTCGATGCGCACGTCCTTCTCGCGCCCGTCGCGCAACACGCGCGCGGTATCGGGTTGCAAGTCGAGCAGTTTCTTCACCGCCTGCGAACTGCGCGTCTTGACGATCAGCGACAGCCATTCGGAGAAGAGGTGATAGGTCAGCACCAGCACCGCGACGGCGAAAAACGGCGCCGTCGGATAGCCGGACAAACGTGCCGCGAGGCCGATCACCCCGCCGGTCAATCCGGCAAGCGCGCCGATCTCGACCAGCACGTGCTGATTGAGAATGCCGCGACGCAGCGCCTGGAACGCCATGCGCAGGATGTGCGCGCCCAGGCCGAAGATCAGCGCCAACGCCAGCAATCCGGTCAGCCACGGCACCGTATTGCCCAACGTGCCGCCGAAGTGCAGGAAAAACAGCGCCAACCCCGGCGCCGCCAGCGCGAGTGCGCCCGCGGCTGCCCGGATCGAGCCGCGGTTCTTGAGCACCGCGAACGAAAAAGCGACCAAGCTGAGAAAGACGAATCCGGAGAGGCCCAGCGTCCAGCCGCTCGCCGGATTGGCGATCAACCCGATGGCCGCGAGACTCGCCGCCAGCGCGATCAAAAAACGATTGCGCTCGCGTGCGAGCGCCTGCTCCTGCACTTCGAACGGCTCGACCTTGCGCGGATCCGAAATCGTGTAGCCGATGTCGGTCAACGTGCCCATCAAGTCCGCCGCCTTGACCACGTTCGGGTCGAATTCGACCAGCGCCTGCTCGTGGGTCAGGCTGACCGAGACCTTGTGCACGCCGGGCCTTTTCCCCAGCGCCTTCTCGATGGTGCCGGTGCACAGCGAGCAGTGTAGCCCGCCAATGTGGGCGCGAACGCGCCGCCGCCCGGACTCGCGCACCGGCTCTTCGCTCCATAATGCGGTTGCAGTGGTATTCATGTCTTGACTCCTGTATTTTTACGGCTGCTCGTCAGGAGGAAACGCCGAGGCGAGCGAGCAGACCGAGGCCGATCGACCACAGCCCGAGCGCTGCCAGCACCGCTCCCGTCCAGCGCGGTGCGCGCACCGACCAGCCCGCCAGCCAGTCGAGCGCGCGGCGCGCCGGCGCCCAGGCGAATGCCAGCACCAGCGGCGCGGACAGGGCCAGCCCGAAAATCAGCAGCGAAACAAATCCCTGCCATTGCGCGGCGCCGCTCGCGCCCCGCGCCGCGCTCATGCCGAGCAGTACGAAGATCAGCGGGGCGGCGCAGGCGGGCACATTCAGGCCGAATATCACGCCCAGCGCGGCGGAGCCGCCGGAGCCGGACAAGCGCGCGAACGACGGGCCCATCGAGATCATCAACCATTGCCGTCGGCCGGCCAGATAGATCGCCCCGATCAGGAGATAGACGCTGCCAAGGCCGATCCAGAGGGCGCGCTGCGCGCCGAAAAGCCACGCTCCCGCGAGTGCGGCCAGCCAGCCGATCAGGCCCATGAACAGGCCGCGGGTCGTTGCGTACACGAGCACTTGGGCCAGCCGAGGTAGCGGCGGTCGCCGCTCCAGGTGCTTGACCAGAATCAGATTCGAGCCCATCGTGCAGGGCTCGATGAAGCCCAGCAGCCCGAGCCCCAGCGCCAGCCAGAGATTATTCATGGCGGCGGCCTATGCACCGGCCTTGACTTCGTAGCCGGCTTTCTCGATCACATGCACGATCTTCTCGCGCGCGCCGCGCGCGGGATCGAACAGTACCCGTGCGCTGCCGCTCCGGTAGGAGACGGAACAGGTTTGCACGCCTTCCTGTCGTGCCAACACGCTTTCGATGATCCGCGCGCAGCCTTCGCAGTGCATGCCCTCGATCGTGAATGTCGCGGTTTCCATAACAAGCGTCCTCGTCCGGCGGTTTCACCCTTTCCGGCACCCTACGACATGGAGTTAACTCCATGTCAAGCGGGATTCCCGGTTCAGTAGAGCGTGAGGTGCAGACGTAGGCCGACGACGAGGGCGTTGGGATGCACGCCGGAGGGATGCAGGATGTATTGCACGTCGGGCTGCAGGGCAAGACTGCCGTCGAACAGAGGCAAGGAGGCGGTGGCTTCGAGGCTGGTTTCGGCGGCATGGTCGCGGATCCAGGCGCGGGCGAAACCGAAACCGAGATCGCTCACGGTATGCGAGACATCGTGAAACACAATACCGCCGCCGAGATAGACGGGCACGGTATTAACTGAGCCGGGGCTGGCGCCGACTTGCAGGAAAACGCTGGTGTCGGGGTGACTCGGCAGCGGCTGCTCCAGATTCGCATACGCGCCCCAATCGCTTTCGGGTAAGCCAGCTTTTATAGGCGCGCGTCGGTACCAGGCACCGATGCCGAGTTGCGGACCATGCGTGCCGGCGCGCCAGTCGCGTTCGGCGATAAGCGTCGCACCGCGCTTGAGTGCCGTGGAGCGGTGTACAGGATCGCCTTGGAAGACGCCGAGCAACCAGTCGTTTCCGCTCTGCCCGAATTGCGCCATCGCGCCCCAGCCGTAGGTGGGATAGATCGAGACGGGTACATTGGCACTGATGCTTGGCATGATGCCGAAGGAAGAGTTGGGGAACAGTCCCGCCGTGGAGTTGGCATCGAAGAAACGGTTCATGTCGATGATCCCGGCCCGCACGAGTGTGGCGGTGCCGAGTGACTGCGCATACCAGAACTCGGCGATTTGGCGCCGGTTAGGCGCATCGAGATTGGAGAGCGTTTGCAGGTCGCCCGCGTATTCGCTGGGGTGGGTGCCGGCGATCGCCTGCAGGCCCAAGGCGAATTCGCCGCCTTGCCACCAGCCAAGCTTTTCGGTATCCAGACCGAAGCCGAGCGAGAGCACGCTGTCGGTGGCGTAGCCGCGCTTTACGCCGCCGTCGAGATTACCGTAGATGTCGGTGTCCCAATGCAGCCCGAAGCTCAGCCCCTTGTGTGGCGAGGGCAATGGAATCAGTCGCGCCGATTCGTCGCCATCCTGCGCATACGCTGTAAACGGCACAAGGCATAGAATCAAGGCCAGAAGGGCGGGCATTAAGCCAAGACGACGCATGTACTCTTCCCTTTGCATCCGACGGGTTCCCGGTTCTGTATCCCGATCCAGAATCAGTAGCCGCCGAGTTTTCCGTTGCCGGCCCAGACGAAGTTCCAGCTTAACGTGAACGGTTTCCACCACGATGGAACGCCGGTTTCCTTGCTGGTGTGGCGGAAGAAGGCGGCGTAGGGTGGCGGTTCGATTTTCAGTGTCAGGGTGTATTTTCCGGGGCCGTCGAGTTTGACGTTTTGCCCATAGTGCGGGCCGTCGTTGGCGGTCATTACCATGAACGTGCCGAAGTCCAGCCACTTGCTGTGCGCCTTCTGCAATTGGTAAGAGACGGTGAGATAGGGCATCCATTCGCCCGGTTGAAAGCCTTGGGCATTGTTCTTTCCGGCATGGATGTCGGCTTCGAGATGCACGTCGGCACCAGTGTCCAGACTCGGCACCACGGGTGCCATGTGCACCGGCTGCAGGTACACGGCATCGATGATCATGCCGTTCTTGACGACGGGTTTTCCGATCAGGGTTTCGTTGGCGTGAGCCGTGGCCAGAGGGAACAGTGCAGCCAAGGCGCAGCACAACAAGAGTTTGCGGATCATGATGATGTCTCCTTCGATATGCAGATGGGTGAATAGGGGACTTTGTTAGATGCCGAACAGCGCCGGCCACCAGATGAGTCCGGCAGCGACACAGCCGATGAGACTCGGAACGAGCGCGACGCCGAGCCGCGCACCGGAAAGTCCCTGACGGTGCAGGATGTTACGACCGATGTGCAGGCTCCAGGCGAGTCCCGCGGCGAAGAGCACGAGTTCGGCGATCCGGGTGGCTTCGGTACCGATGCCGTGCTGCAGCAACGCGAAGAGTTCGCTGCCGAGTCCGAGTACGAGCGAGACCATGGCGATCGGCAGGTACTGGTAGGCGAGTTCCAGAAAGCGCGCGCGGAAAGTCCGGTCCGCGCCGAGCCGTCCCGCCGCCCAACTGCCGAGCGCGGTGCAGACCGAAAGCGTGAGGGCAAAAACGACGGCAGTGGCGAGCATGAAGCCGACGATCATTGAGAAATCCAGCCAGGTGAACACTTCGCGTCCGGCGGGGTGCACCGACATCAGCCAGGACGGACCCGGACTCACGAAAGCCATCCAGTTGTGATTGATCGCCCATACGGCCAGTGCGTGGCGCACCTGCTGGTAGATCGGCAGCGTGAGCCACAGGAAACCGCCGATGGCGACGCCGGTGCCGAGGAACAGGAACCAGATGTCGGAGCCGTGCGGATGATGGTCGCGCACATTCGCCGCTTCGCTTCCCGGCGCGCGCAGCTTGATCGCGAGTCCGCCGTTGGCGTTGGGCTGCACGCAGCGCAGGCACTCGATGCAGTGACGCGATTCGTGTTTGCGGTTGATGTCGATGAAGGTCGGGCACACACCCTTGTCGGTGAGGGTGTCGTTACCGATACGCGGTTTCTTGGGGGCGAACTGGACGATGCCGAGACGCGAGAAGGAACCGAGCGTGAGGCCGATCGGGCACAGATGCCGGCACCAGGTGCGCTTGTGGTAGCCGGGGCCGTAGAGGAAGCCGACGATCAGCGCGCAGGCGAGCGTCAGGCCGAACACTTCGGCAATGCCTTGGGGGAAGCTGCGGGCGTCGATGGTCTGGGCGAGAATGGTGGTGATGATAAAGCTCACCACCGGTGCGCCTTCCCAGCGGATCCAGCGCGGCACGGCACGCTTGAGGCCGATGCGGTTCAACCATTCCGAGGAAGCGCCCATCGGGCACAGCACGCCGCACCAACTGCGTCCGGTGAAAATCACCGAGACGAACACCAGCGGGAACCACAACCCCCAGATCAGGAAATTCGCCGTCAGCGTAAAGTTGGAAAAAAGCTGCGCGTCGTCCGAGGGAGCGGGCAGCGCGAGCGGCACGACTACCAGCACCAGAAAGCCCACGAACATCGCGGCATGTATCCAGGGCAGCCACTTCTGGTGATTGAACGCGAAGCGTTCGACTTTTTTCGAGAGCAGACCCTGCGGCAGGGCGGGCGCCTTGGCGTAGGCGTGCGCCATCAGTAGAATTCGTATTCCAGGCGCAGCACCAGCGTGGCGTCCGCTGCACTATGGCTGGTGCCGAATAGTGCCACTGCACCGTATCGCAAGCTCTTGCCTGCGCCCAGCGGAAGTTGTCCGGTGAAGCCGGGACCGGCGGCGTTGCGGGGACGGCCGTAGCGGCCGATCTTTCCCGCAGGCTGACCGTACGCTTCAACGAGTGGCGAGAATTTGCGGCGCCAGCGGTATTCGAGCCGCGCCCGGTATTCGAGTTCTACCCCCGGTTCTGCGTTCGTACCGTATTGGTGTGCAGCGAGCAGATTCAGCAACGCCGAGAAGCGTCCAAAGTCTTTGCTGAACGTGGGGCCGAATTTAATCTCGTACGGATCGTGGCCAAAGCGCGGGATTTCGTTTTCGTTGAGGAGCCCCACGTTTATCCAGTACTTGCC
>JBOHZI010000026.1:0-15213 GCA_050738295.1 Gammaproteobacteria bacterium | reverse complement strand
GCATGGTGATGGTGCTCGCGCCCTGCGATTTACGTCCCGTTTCCACCAGCTTGATGGCCGCCCGCAGCAGGCTGCGCGGGTCGACACCGGAGTGCTCGAAGTAGCGGTCGTCCTCGGCGGAAATGAAGGCTTCGACCAATAAAGGGGGGATCTGGCTGTATTCGAGCGGGATGCGGTGCTTGGATCCGAATGCCGCCATCAGCTTGCCGTCGCGGGTATAGACCCGCAGCGGAACCTGTAGATGAATGTCCTTGAGGACCCCGACGGAGGGCAGACTGGGCACCACATAAAGGTAGGTCCCGACGAGGCATAGCAGCCCCGCAAGCGCCAGAATGGCCAGCGTTACGAGGGAATAGCGCATAATGCGTCGGCGTCGGGTCATCAGACGATTCCTACACTTTCGGGCGAATTTTGCGTCACTTGCATTGACTTCTTCAACCAATGCCTTATAGTTGGCACAGATTCCCTGGGGATTGGGGCTCCGCGCGAAGCGGAACTGCGGAAGATATAGATTATGACACGCAAACAACGAGCGAAACCCGTACTTGGCTTGGACATCAGCACCTCTTCGGTGAAGGTGGTCGAATTGGCTAGGGCTGGTACATCCTACCGTGCGCAGAATTACGCAGTCGAGCCAATGCCTGCTAATGCGATCGCCGACAAGGTTATCCTGAACATCGAGGATGCTGGTGAGGCCGTACGCCGTGCTTGCAAGCGTTTACGCAGTCGTCTGAAAGATGCTGCGGTTGCCATCGGCGGTGCGACGGTTATCACCAAGACGGTGCAGATCCCGAGCGGATTGAATCAGCGCGAACAGGAAGAGCAGATCGAGATTTTGCTGCCGCGTATTGTGCCCTTCTCGATTGATGATGTGTCTTTCGATTTCGAGATCAAGGGGCCGTCGAGCACCGATCCCGACAGGACGGATGTCCTTCTGGTCGCGACCAGGCGCGACAACGTCGAGCATCGCCAGGCCGTGCTCGAGTTCGCGGGATTGCGTGCACACATAGTCGATTGCGAAGTTTTTGCCCTCGAAAACGCATTCAAATTGCTTGATGGGCGTGCAAATACCGGCACCGATGAAATTGTGGCGCTAGTCGATTTCGGCTCTGCGACGACATCTTTCAGTGTGTTCGACAAGGGGCGCATTATTTATACCCGCGATCAGGCTTTCGGCGGGCGTCAGTTGACGGACGAAATAATGAGCCGCTACAGCCTTTCCTACGAGGATGCAGGCAGGGCGAAGCGGCGGGGTGGATTGCCTGATACCTATCGGGACGAGGTCTTGAATCCTTTTGTTGACGATATGGCCCATCATGTAAATCGAGCGCTTCAGTTTTTCTATGCGGCCGCTACGGAACATACCAACGTGGATCGAGTGTTTATTTGCGGTGGGTGTGCGGCTATACCCGAGGCCGCGGAGCGTATTGGCGAAAAGGTGGGTACGCCAACGCGCGTTGCCAATCCGTTCGCTACTCTCAAGGTGAGCGGAAGAGCGCAAGCGCAGGGTATTGAACAGGATGCGCCGGGGTTGCTTGTAGCCTGTGGTTTGGCGCTCAGGAGTTTCGACTGATGGCGCGCATAAATCTACTGCCGTGGCGAGATTGGGAGCGGCGCCGGTTGCGCCAGCGCTTTTTGCTTTCGCTCGCGCTGGCATTTGTCGTCGGAATTGTGGTTGTCGTATGGGCAACGTTCATGGTCGAGGGTGCTGTGAGTAACCAGCAGGGGCGCAATCAATACCTGCGTGAGCAGGTGGCCCAACTCGACACCAAGATCAAGTCCATAAACGAACTCAAAAAGACACGCGACGAATTGCTTGCGCGCATGAATGTCATAGAGAAGCTGGAACAAAGCCGGCCTTTGGTCGTGCATCTGTTCGACCAGCTGACTCGTACCGTGCCCGACAGCGTCTACATCACTTCGGTCACTAACAAGATGGGTAACTTGACTATCGAGGGCATCGCGCAGTCGCCGTCGGGGGTCTCGGCCTACATGCAGAATATTGCCAATTCACCCTGGCTGGCTGACCCCAATCTCAAGGTCGTAAGAACCAAACGGGACGGCAAGGTACGGCGCAGTAACTTTACAGTGACCACCCAACTGATGCAGCCACAGGACAAGAACAAAGCAGAGCAATCGGGGGGTGGGTCATGAAAATGGAAGATCTGAATAATCTGGATCTGCGTGACATCAATTTTTCCGCAGTAGGAGAGTGGCCGTTAGCGGGTCGTGTGGCGGTCATGGCCGCTATTGTTTTTATTGTGTTCGTTATCGGTTATTTCCTGGTTATACGAGGCGATCTGCAGGATCTGCATTCTGCGCAGCAGACAGAAGCCTCTCTGAAGGTAAAGTTCGGGGAAAAGCAGCATCTTGCGGCGAATCTGAACGCTTACAAGCAACAGCTCAAGCAGATGCATGAAGATTTCGGAAGCCTTCTTCGGCAGCTGCCAAGCAAAACAGAAATAGATGCTTTGCTGCGTGAGGTATCGCAGACGGCACAGGAAGATGGGCTTGCACAGCAGCTTTTCCAGCCACAGGCGGCAAAGCAGGAGGGTTTCTACGCTGAGAAGCCGATCGCCATGGCCTACACGGGTAGTTATCAGCAGCTTGCCAAATTTGTGAGCGACGTCTCCAGCCTGTCGCGTATTGTGACGATTCGGGATTTCAAATTGCATCCCATCACCAAAGGCGACGGGAGTCAACTCGATTTTTCTGTCACGGCGTATACCTATCGTTACCTCAGCGCTGAGGAGGCGGCTACGCACAAGAGCAAGAAAAAGAAGCGGAGGGGCAGGCGATGACAAATTCCGCGTGGTCACGAGCGATTCTGTTGGGCGCGATATTGGCTTTGGTGCTACCGCTTGCCGGCTGTGGTGGCCGCTCGGATTTGCAGGCCTGGGTGGCGCAAGTCAAATCGCGTCACGGAGGCAAAATTGCTTCGGTACCCAAGCCGCAGCCTTACGTGGCTTATATCTATCAGGCGGGCGCTGCCCGCTCCCCGTTCCTGCCCTCGAGCAAGCCGGGCAGCGGAGTGCGTCCGAATATGCATCGCAAAAAGGAATTCCTGGAGCAGTTCCCGCTGGATTCGCTCAAGCTGGTGGGGGAAATTGCCATGAGCGGTACGACTTACGCCCTGATTCAGGATCCGCAAGGGTTGGTACACCGAGTAACCAAGGGGAATTACATGGGGCAGAATAACGGACGCATTACGGCGATTTTACCGAATGAAATCAGGTTGACCGAAATCGTACCGAGCGGCAATGGTGGATTCCTGAAACGTCCCGCTTCGCTTTCGATGGCGCAGCAGTCTGGAGGCTAAAATGAGACATTCTATTTTCAATGGCTTGATTGCCGCGATAACCGCCGCCGTGCTTATCGGCTTTGCGCCAGGAGTGGCTCGCGCCGACCAGGGGCGGACGCTGACGTCTATCAAGACGATCGCGCTTGCGGGGGGCAAGGTCGAGGTCGAATTGACGCTTAGCCAGGCGGCTCCCAAGCCCTTGTCTTTCAGTGTCGATCAACCGGCCATGATTGTGCTTGATCTGCCGGGTACGACCATTGGACTCGCGCAAACGCAGCAATCGGTTAATGTCGGCGACCTGACGAGCGTTCAGGTAGCCGGAACCAGTAACCGCGCCCGGGTCGTACTCAACCTGGATTCGATGACGCCGTACCATACCCGTGTCGACGGCCAGCATGTGTACATCACGCTGGGTGGTGGGGCGAATCAAGTCGCCCAGTCCGGATCGAGCGCCGCAACAGAGAAGACGTTTGGACCCAAATCGGGCGCCACCAACGGATCAGGCATGCAGCAAGCAACCTCCAATGCATTGACCAAGGTCAATTTCCATCGGATGCCCGACGGCGGGGGACGGGTCGAAATCGGACTTCCGGGACCGAACGTAAGCGGCAGCGTGAATCAGGTGGGTAACCGGATTACAGTGATGTTTCCGGGGGCGACTGTACCCGCCAAACTACAGGAAAAGCTGGGAGTAAGCGATTTTGCCACGCCGGTTTCCACGATCACGACCCGCAGTACTCCGAATGGAGCCGAGGTAGTTATCATGGGTTCGGGGAACTTCAACCAGATGGCATTCCAGGCCAACGACACCTTTGCCGTGGAACTCAAGCCGGTCACGCTCGCCGAGCAGGCGGCGGGGCCGAAGCATTACAAGGGCAAGAAGCTGACCCTGAATTTCCAGAATATTCCGGTGCGTTCCGTACTGCAGATACTGGCCGAGTTCACCGGCAAGAATATCGTGGTGTCGGGTGACGTGAACGGTAGCATTACCCTGCGTCTGCATGACGTGCCGTGGGATGAAGCGCTCGATATCATCCTCAAGACTCAGGGGTTGGCGATGCGCCAGAGCAGCGACGTGATCATGATTGCCCCGGCGTCGGTCTTTGCCCGTCAGGAGCAAAGCCAGCTCCAGGAGCAGAATCAGATCGACAAACTGGTGCCCTTGTCGACCGCCTATATTCAAGTCAACTACGCCAAGGCGGCCGATCTGGCCAGCTTGATCAAGTCGCAGAAAACATCGCTGCTCTCGGATCGTGGTTCGATTACCACCGACCCACGCACCAACACCCTGATTGTGCAGGATACCAACGCGCATATCGGGCAGGTACGGAAGCTGGTGCATGTGCTCGATATTCCGGTGAAGCAGGTTCTGATCGAATCGCGCATTGTCATCGCGACCAATGATTTCCAGCGTTCATTGGGCGCGCGCTTCGGCGTCACTGGTGTGCGCACCGGCCCGAACAGCACGATTGTGACTACCGGCGATCTGACGGGTGCCAATCAGATGCTAAGCGGGCAGACCGGAGGCTCTCCGGGCCCGTACCCAACGCCCAGTAACCTGAACGACATGCTCAATGTCAATCTGCCGGCTTCTCCCGCGCAGGCAGGCGGATCGGTAGGCCAGTTCGCGTTGTCCATTCTTAACAGTAATTTCCAGGTGGGTCTGGAACTTTCCGCCCTGCAAGCCGAAGGCAAGGGGGAGGTGGTCTCCAGTCCGCACGTGATCACGGCCAATCAGCAAAAGGCGCATATTGAACAGGGCGTGGAAATTCCGTATCAGAATGCGGCATCGAGCGGCGCCACCACCGTGCAGTTCAAGAAAGCGGTGCTCAGCCTCGATGTAACGCCACAGATCACGCCCGATAACCGTGTTCTTATGAACATTGAAGTACACAAGGATTCGATCGGCCAGACGGTTGCCACTGCAAACGGCGGTTCCGTGCCGAGCATCGATACCCGTCAGGTGGATACGCATGTTCTTGTCGACAACGGCGATACGGTCGTGCTCGGCGGTATTTACGAAACCACGGTTAATCACTCGGTGACCAAGATCCCCTTCCTGGGCGACATCCCCCTGCTTGGCTTCCTGTTCCGGCAAAAATCGGAAACCAACAACAAGGATGAATTGCTCGTGTTTGTCACGCCGAAAATTTTGGCAAACAGTCTGTCTCAATAGCCGTGTCCGAGGCGAATGTAATGAATAGGTACCTTCTCATGAAGAAAAAATTCGAGGCCATAGCGGTTGTAGGTTTCGCTGCTCTGCTCGCGGGTTGCGGGGGCGCTACGCATTCGAGCCTGGGCGGCGGCGGAAGCGGCGGTGGCGGTGGCGGTGGGGGCGGAACGAGCACGACTGTCGAACTCGGCAGCGGCAGTGGTTCTTCCTTCCAGCAGGGCGTATTGGCTGTCGCCGTGGCCAACCTGTCGGCCGGCGGTTCCACGACCGTCTCCGCATCCTTGCAGAACTCCGATGGCACGCCGTACACACAATCGGCGACCATTACCTTTACATCGGTCTGCTATCAGAACGGGCTTGCAACCTTTACGGAAAACGGTACGGCGACGAATACGGTCACCACCACGACGGGACAGGCGAATATCACCTACACCGCCAGTGGTTGCAGCGGCTCGGACACTATTACCGCTACCACTAGCGCGGGTGGCGCGACCTTGACCGCTGTCGGCACCGTGATGGTGGCATCCGCCAGCGTCGGTGCCATCCAGTTCGTTTCGGCTACGCCCCCTACTATCTCCCTGCAGGGCAGCGGCGGACCCAGCACCTCGACGATAATATTCCAAGTCACCGATTCCTCGGGCGGGCCGGTACCGAAGGCCAAGGTAAGCTTTTCGCTTAACACCACCGTGGGCGGAATTACACTTTCGCCTGCCAGTGCCACGAGCGGCAACAATGGGCAAGTGCAGACGGTGGTGCAGGCGGGCACTCAGCACACCACCGTACGGGTTACCGCATCGGTAAAGACCGCCAGCGGCCAGACAATTTCAACCCAGTCCCCGGGCATTGTCATCAGTACCGGAACGCCCACCGAGCACAATTTTTCCCTGTCGCTGGCGACCCACAATCTGGAAGCTTTCAATATAGACAATGTCACGGATACCGTCACCGTGCGTATGTCCGATCGCTTTTTTAATCCGGTACCGGACGGTACGGCGGTGTCCTTCACCACCAACGGAGGGCAAATTCAGCCTTCTTGTACGACCGTTGGTGGTAGCTGTTCGGTGACCTGGACCAGCGCCAATCCGCGTCCGCCTGGCGGTCCACTGTCCGTAATAGGGCATGCGGAGATTCTGGCCTACGCGACCGGTGAGGAAAGCTTTACCGATGTCAATGGCAATGGCGTATTCGACGGTCCCGATCAGTTCAGCGTGTACTCCGGTGGTGCCGGCGACAATTTCTTCGGCCCGCCGGGTCAGGACGATATCGGCGAGGTGTATCTCGACCAGAACGAAAGCGGCTATTACGTAAGCGGCGATTACTTTTTCGACTTCAACAAGGACGGCATCCGTAATCCTCCCGACGGCAAATACCATGGCTCGGGCTGCCAGGGCACCGCTACCGTGTCGTGTGGAACGCCCACTCTCGGTATAGGGCTGCAGGATTGCATCGTCATGTCGACTTCGGGGGTGACCATCACCGGTCCAAGTTCCATCTCTATCCCGGGTACTGCGACGTATCTGGTTTCCGATGAGAACGGCAATGTACCGCCGAGTGGAATGACCTTTTCCATCGTTGCCAGCGGCCCCAGTGTCAGCATACTGCAGGGTGCCGTGCCGGACATCGGTTGTGCTCTCTCGCCGCCAGGACCAGGAACTGGCTATCCCATCACGGTTACCGTCCCTTCCAGCTCGCAGAACGGCACCTTCGTCATAGAGGCCAAATCGCCCTCGAACCTCGTCAGCTACAGTCAGCCGATTCACGTGGGGTCATAACCACCATAATCTGCGCTGGTAATAAGATGATTCGAATTGGTTGCGTGGCGATCCTGCCGCGCTAGAGGGCGTGCCGGGATTTGGTGTGGATGAAAACGATTCGATCATTGACCTCGCTTCCGGGGCTTCTCCGATTGTACTGATCGGTTTACCGGGCAGCGGGAAAAGCAGCATCGGTATGATTCTGGCTTCCCTGCTGGGGCGGGATTTTGTGGACACCGACCGGGTGCTCCAGGCCCGATTCGGGCAGACTATCGCGGCAATTATTGCGCAGCGGGGATGGTCAGAATTCCGTCGCCTGGAAAGCGCGGTTTTGCTGGATGCTCTCGGCAACCCGAACGTAGTTATTGCAAGTGGCGGCGGCGTGGTCGAGTTGCCCGCCAATCGGGAGGCCATCAAACGGCAGGCGCGGGTTGTCTGGCTGCAGGCAACGCAACGGCACCTGTTGAGTCGCCTCGCTGTCGACACTGGCGAAAGGCCGCTGCTCCAGCAGGATCCCGCCACGCGTCTCGCTGAACTCGCCCAGGCACGCGAGCCGTATTATGCGGACTTGGCCGATTATCGTATCGACACGGACACACGCAGCAAGCGCCAGGTTGCCGAGGCTATCGTGCAAATTATCGGCGGCACTACGGAGAAGGACACCTTTGAAAACGCTGACTGAAGCCGGTGTCGGTTATCCGGTGTGGGTAGGCGGTGCCGAAGCCGCCGAGTCATTAGCCGCATTATGCTCAGATCGCGATGTGTTGATGCTGAGCGACGAGAATGTGGCGCCGCATTATCTGCAGCCGCTGTGCGCACAACTGGGTACGCCATCCCGTGTCGAGCGACTGGTGTTGCCGGCCGGCGAGCACAGCAAGTCGATGGCCGGGTTGGGGCAAGTCCTGGATGCATTGATCGCTGGCGCCTTCCATCGCGATGCGGTGCTGGTGGCGCTGGGCGGAGGCGTGATCGGCGACCTTGGCGGTTTCGCCGCGGCATGCTATCAGCGCAGCATCGACTGGATTGCGGTGCCCACCACGCTGTTGGCACAGGTCGATGCGGCAATCGGCGGCAAGACCGCCATCAACCATGCTCGCGGCAAGAATCTGATCGGCGCCTTCCACGATCCGCTCGCCGTGTGGGCCGATCCGGCGCGTCTGAATACTCTGCCGGAGCGCGAATATCGCTCGGGGCTGGGCGAGGTGGTGAAGTATGCTCTGGGTTTCGACGCTCAATTTTTCGACTGGTTGGAGTGTCACGCCGATGAGTTGTTGGCACGCGAGGAACCGGCACTATCGACGGCCATAGAAACGGGTGCCCGAATCAAGCTCGAAGTGGTGGCCGCGGATCGTACCGAACAGGGCCGCCGCGCGCTGCTTAATCTGGGACACACCCTCGGTCATGCGCTGGAAACGGCACTCGGCCACGGCGCCTGGTTGCACGGCGAGGCGGTGGCCGTGGGGCTGGTAGCTGCCGCCGAGTTGTCGGCGGGCCGTGGCTGTTTGCAGGCCGATGAAGTGACCCGTGTACGTGGCTTGCTGCAAGCGTTTGGTTTGCCGATCAGCATTCCCTCTACGGTGCAGGATACGGCGCTGGACGCAGCTCTGGCGCTCGACAAGAAGATCGTCTCCGGGCAGCTGCGCTTTATCGGTCTCACCGCACTGGGTGAGGCCACTATCTGGCCCGATGTGAAGCACCGGGAATTGGAGGAAGCAATCAGCGCCGTTCGCGAGTAATGCATCGGTGCGGCTGATAAACTAACGACCGCTTCAGCATCGGTGCCCGCTGTGTCCCAACCTGATCCCCGCGACCGTCTGATTTTCGCCCTCGACGTGCCTTCGATCGCGGAGGCTGAGCAGTTAATCGAGTCGCTGGGCGAGAGCGTCACCTTCTACAAGGTCGGCTTGGAGCTGTTCACCGCCGGTGACGGCCCGGGACTGGTGCGTGCACTGAAGGCATCAGGCAAGCGTGTGTTCGTCGATCTCAAACTGTTCGATGTACCGGCGACTGTGGCCCGTGCCGTGGCTCGGCTGGCGGCGCTGGAAGTGGATTTCATTACCGTGCATGGCAACCAGGCCATGATGGAAGCCGCGGCGGCGGCCAAGGGCGCGAGCCGAGCCCTCGCGGTTACGGCGCTGACCAGTCTCGATGAGGGCGATCTGAAAGACCTGGGGTTTGAATGCGACGTGCCCACGCTGGTGGCCTCGCGCGCTCGCCGTGCCCTGGAAGCCGGCCTTGACGGAGTAGTGGCCTCGGGGCGCGAAGCTGAATTACTGCGGGCACAACTGGATCGCCGACTGCTCATCGTGACGCCCGGTATTCGGCCCGTAGCCAATCGCCCCGAAGACGATCAGAAGCGGGTGCTTAGTCCGGCACAAGCGATTGCCGCCGGCGCGGATTATCTCGTCGTTGGTCGCCCGATTCGTGATGCTGAAAATCCTCGCAAAGCGGCGGACGCCATCGTCAAAGAAATAGAGGCTGCGGTGAATCGGGCATGAGCCATGATCACGATCTGGTGCGAGCCCTGCGCCGCGAACCGGTGCAACGGCGCCCAGTGTGGATCATGCGCCAGGCGGGACGTTACCTGCCCGAATACCGCGCCACACGCGAGCGCGCCGGCAGTTTTCTCACACTGATGAAGACGCCGGAACTGGCCTGTGAGGTCACGCTGCAACCGCTCGCGCGGTTCGATCTCGATGCGGCCATCATTTTTGCCGATATTCTTACCATCCCCGACGCCATGGGCCTTGGCCTCGAATTCGTGCCCGGCGAAGGGCCGCGTTTCCGCGATCCCATCGAGCGCATGGCGCAAGTCCGGGCGCTACCGCTGCCCGACCCCGAAACCGATCTGGCCTATGTGCTGGGCACCGTGCGTGCCGCCGCGCACGAGTTGGGCGGCAAGCTGCCGCTGATCGGTTTTTCCGGTGGCCCATGGACACTTGCCGCCTACATGCTCGAAGGTCGTTCCGGCGGCGGTGAGTTCCGTCATGCGCGAGCCGCCATGCATTCCGATCCGGCTTTGGTGGCGGCGCTGGTCACGCGCCTGGTGCCCGCCATCGTGGCCTATCTTGCCGCTCAAGCGCGGGCGGGCGCCGATGTGCTGATGATCTTCGAGAGTTGGGCAGGCCTGCTGACGCCGACCGACTTCGAGCGCTACTGCCAGGAACCACTCGGCGAAATCATCGCCGGACTGAAAGCCGATCCGGTGGCCCGCGACAAGCCGCTGATTGTCTTTCCCAAAGGCGCGGGACAACACGCTGCCGCATTGGCCGCACTGGGCTCGGACGCACTGGGCCTGGACTGGACGGCAAGTCTCGGCGCGGTGCGCAAGGCAACCGGCAACCGGGTGGCGCTACAAGGCAACCTCGATCCGACCGCGCTCTTTGCGCCGGAAGTCGAACTACGCGCCGCAGTGCGTGCGGTCATAGCCGACTATGGCGATGGCCCTGGCCACGTCTTCAACCTCGGCCACGGCATCACGCCCGACGTCGCCCCCGACCAGCTCGCCATAGTCATCGACGAAGTACACCGCAGCGCCGTATAAGAAAACTCTCGCAAAGGCGCAAAGGGTAAAGAGCAAAGAGTGAAAAGTTTGCGTAGGATGCAGTGAGTCTGCGAACCATGTCAACCAGACTAAGGGTTCTTGACGCCAAACTTTTTGTGAGAAAAGTCGAGGAAAAGCACAATTTTGTTCAGAACATTTCCACCTAGGATGCCATCGTAATCTGGCTCTTTATTTTGGAAAACCAGAATCGTCGGTTTGAGTTTGTCAAGTCTATCAATTTCGAAGGAATGAACACTCAAAATTCCGCAATCTTTGTTGGGCGGTGGGCACGGATGAACCTGCGGTTTGCCGTGTAGATGTGAGGCCTTCAAAGAAGTGTTAGGTGCCCCCGTATCCACAACCAATCGGTAGGACTGCCCATTGATTTTGACCGGTACGGAAATACCATTTGCGTCGAGTCTAAACGCTTCGGTTCGAGACGGCTGTTTCGCTCTCGGTAGCGAAAACAGGAATCTGCGATTCGCGTAGTCCAATGTAACTGTGCCGAAGCGTTCGAACACCCTGAGGCCGATAACGCCGTCAAGCGTGTCGATCCGATTCTGCACGGCTTGGACCGCCTTGCCGCCATTCTTGGCTTGTTTTGGAGTGAACCGGCTCACGCCCCAGGGAACCCATTTCGCGATGGTGATCCCGTTAAGTATCTTGCCCGCGAGGCGGAAGCCGTTCACAGTCATTAACTCTATCTGAAACTTTTGTCCTGCTATATTGTTCTGCTTAATAGTCGTGTGCAGAGATTTCACCCCTGTAAGCTGATCGAGGAGAGATTTGCGTAGATAGAGTTCAGGTTGACCTGGGGCGCCAAAGTCCACTAGGAAGTGCCCGCACTTTCCTTGGATGCAAGCAACGACAACAGGCTTATCCTGAACCAAGTGGAAGGGCAAAACCGATTCAGCAAGGGCAAGAGAGGACGCGAGAGAAATCCCTATCAATACAAAGCATGCTATGGATTTACGCATCAGTGAAGTTCCTTTTTTGTTTTTCTTTGCGCCTTTGCGAGAGTGATCTTCCATAAGCCAAAGCTCGCTCAGGCGTTGGCGGGCTTTTCTTGTTTGGCGTCTTCTTCCTTGCGTAATTCTTTGCGGAGAATTTTTCCGACGTTGGATTTGGGTAGTTCGTCGCGGAATTCCACGTGCTTCGGCACTTTGTAGCCGGCCAGGTTTTCGTGGGCGTAGGCGATGACTTCTTCGTCACTCGGTGACGAGCCCTTGCGCACGATAAACACCTTTACCGCTTCGTTGGAATGTTCGTCCGGCACGCCGATAACGCCTACTTCCAGGATGCCGGGCATGTGCGCGAGCACGTCTTCAACCTCGTTCGGGTACACGTTGAAGCCGGAGACGACGATCATGTCTTTCTTGCGATCGATCAGGTACAGGTGGCCTTTTTCGTCGATGCGCGCGATGTCGCCGGTGCGCAGGAAACCGTCCCTGGTCATCGTCTTGGCGGTCTCTTCGGGGCGGTTCCAGTAGCCGCGCATGACCTGGGGGCCACGCACACACAGTTCACCTTCCTCGCCGACCGGTTGTTCTTCGCCCGAGTCGTCGCGGATGGATATGTCGGTAGAGGGCACGGGTAGTCCGATCGAACCCGTGTATTCCTTGATGCTGAGCGGGTTGGCAGTTACCACAGGCGAGGTTTCGGTCAGGCCGTAGCCTTCGATCAGGGGGATGCCGGTGAGTTTTTTCCAGCGTTCCGCTGCAGCACGTTGCACCGCCATGCCGCCGCCCAGGGCGAACTTGACCCGTGAGAAATCGAGCTTGTTGAAATCCTCGTTGTTGAGCAACGCATTGAACAGTGTGTTGACGCCGGTGATCGAAGTCCAGCGCGTTTTTTTCAGGGTTTTCACGAAACTGGGAATATCGCGCGGGTTGGTGATGAGGACGTTCTCGCCGCCGAAGTGCATCATAACTAGAGCATTCACGGTGAGCGAGAAGATGTGATAGAGCGGCAGTGCAGTGATGATTTTCTCTTCGCCGAAGCTGAACAGGTCGCCGATCCAGACGCTCAGTTGCAGGGTGTTGGCGATCATGTTGCCGTGAGTGAGTTCCGCGCCCTTGGCTACGCCGGTCGTGCCGCCGGTGTACTGCAGAAAGGCCAGGCTGTCCTGCTCTACTTTTACAACGGGCAGCGATTTGCCGCGCCCTTGCGAGAGGCAGTCATTGAAGCGGAGCGCCCCGTCGATATGCCAGGCGGGCACGTTGTGCTTGAGGTATTTGTTACCGAAGTCGAGAATACGACCCTTGAGCCCCGGAATAAGATCGCCGATGCTAGTCACGATAACGTGCTCGATAGCTGTGTCGGGCAACGCTGATTCCAGTGTATGGGCGAAGTTGTCCAGAACGATGGCAACCCGTGCTCCCGAGTCTTTCAACTGATGGTGCATTTCGCGATGCGTGTAGAGCGGGTTGAAGTTGACCGCGACCAAGTCGGCGCGTAGCACGCCGCACAAGGCCACCGCATACTGCAGGATGTTGGGCATGATGAGCGCGATGCGTTCGCCAGCCGGAAGGCCGAGCGTTTCGCGCAGGTAGGCACCAAAGGCGGTGCTGTGGTGATCCAGCTCGCGGTAACTGATGGCGTGGCCGAAGTTGGAGAAGGCGGGTTGTTTCGGATAGCGTTCGAAGCTCTCTTCCATCAGCGCCACGAGTGATGCGTACCGGCTCATGTCGATTTCGTGGGGCACGCCCTCGGGATAGTTCTTCAACCAGATTTTTTCCATGGTGTGCTCCCGTTTTTGGCGCGCGGCCGATATTCGATGTGTTACTCAGTCTACCCGGTTCCGCCGCTTTCCTGCATGCCAGGCAGCGATGTTGGCGGCAATTTCATCCACTGCTCGCTGGCGCGCCTCGCGGGCGGCCCAGGCGATGTGGGGCGTGACGATGCAGTTGGTGAGTGCCGGATCGAGCAGCGGATGATTTGCGGGCGGTGGCTCCTGGCTCAGCACGTCCAGTCCGGCGCCGCCGAGTCGGCCCGCGGCCAGCGCTTCGGCCAGCGCCGCCTCGTTCACCAGTCCGCCACGCGCGGTGTTGATGAGCAGTGCGTGAGGGGGCATGAGGGCTAGCGCTTCGGTGTCGATAAGCTCCCGGGTAGCGGCGGTCAGGGGCGCATGCAGGCTCACGATATCGGCCTCGGCGAGTGCCTGCTCGAAGGCCACGCGTCCGGCACGTGGCGCGGCGCCCTTGCGCTCGGCTATAAGGACACGTAGCCCGAAAGCCTGAGCCCGTTCGGCGACTGCCCGGCCCAGAGTTCCGTAGCCCACGATGGCGAGTGTTTTGTCGGCGATTTCATGGATCGGGTAATCCAGCAGGGCGAACGTTTTGCTGTGCGACCATTCGCTGGCGCGCACGGCATCGCGGTAGTCGGCGAGGCGGGTGGTGAGCGCCAGCAGTAGCGCGAATACGTGCTGGGCGAGCGAATCGGTGCAGTAGTCGCGGATGTTGGCCACGCCCGTGCCGCAGCGACGGGCGGCCTCGATATCGACATTGTCGGTTCCGGTCGCGGCGAGGCAAATCAACTCCGGTCGGGCTGCGTCGATAACCTCGGCATTGAGTCGTGTCTTGTTGATGATGACTACTTCGGCGTCGGTCATCCGCCCGGCGATTTCTTCGGGGGGCGTAACCGGCCAGGAACGGAATTCGCCGGCTATCCTGCGCAAGGGCTCCAGATCAAGATCGTCATGATCGACAGTGGCCAGGTCGAGAAATACCGTGCGCGGTCCGGCGCTGGAATCGGGTGGCATAAGCGGAGTCTGCGTACGAACAGCCACAAGTGTACTGCGTGGAAATGGGCCGGATGCTGTTCAGCCTTCGAGCAGTCGATCTTCCGCCTTCTTGATGGCTTCCGGCGTGCCGTACAAAACCACGGTGTCCGTGGTCTGGAGCACGGTTTCGGGTCCGGGTTCACGCCCGACGATACCCGCCCGGCGCAATGCGGTCACGCTGACGCCGAGTTCATCCAGATGCAGATCGGCGAGGCTTTGCCCTTGGGCCGGCGCGCTCGGGCCAAGCGTGATGGCATCGAGCTGTTCGCGGAAGGCGTGGCTGTCGTCTAATGGCGCGGCGTTTCCGCTGCGGTACACGTTGCGCATCAGAGCGTAGCGGTGCGCGCGCACTTCGGTCACGCGGCGCAGTATGCGGCGCATGGGAATACCGAGTACCGCGAGCAGGTGCGAGGCGACCATGAGGCTCGATTCGAGCGTTTCGGGGATGATTTCATCGGCCCCGGCCTGCAGCAGTTCGTCCAGCTGGGAATCGTCCCGCGTGCGCACCAGTATCGGCAGATCCTGGCGCAGCCGGCGGACGCTGACGATGATGGCGAGGGCGGTGTCCACGTTGGAATAGGCCACGACGAGCGCTCGCGCTCGCGAGATCCCGGCCGCTTCCAGCACCGCGCCTTGCCGCGCGTCGCCGAAGTACACCGG
>JBOHZI010000025.1:0-15322 GCA_050738295.1 Gammaproteobacteria bacterium | reverse complement strand
GGATATCGGCGTACGCTATTCCACCCGGCTGGGGTCGCATTTCGTGACGCTACGCATGCAGGTGATCAATGCCACCGACAGGCATTACTACTCGGCGGTCACGGATGGCAACATCGCCGGCAGCCCAGGCGCCAACACGGCCTATCTCGGGGCACCGCGGACCTATCTGGTCAGCCTCGAATTCGACCTCTAAGGGCATGCCAGTTATTTACATTCGGCCAGGCGCTGGTTAACCTTACGAGTGCCTCGCACTGATCAACTGAGCTACCTGGCCGTGTGATTGCACAAACGGCCGGACACTCTAATGAAGGAGTCCGCATCATGTTAAAAACCGTATGGCGATCAAGCTTACTTTTGTGCGTGGCATTAGTGTGGTTGACGACACTGGGAATGGCTTCCGCGGCGACCTTGACGGTTTATGCGGCGGGCACCCTGGCCATCCCGTTTCAGCGGGTCGACAAAGCGTTCGAAAAACTTCATCCGGGCGTTGTGATCGAGCCACAGTTTGGCGGTAGCGTCATGATGGCCCGACGGATTGCCGATCTGCATCAACACGCGGATGTCTATGCGGCGGCGGACTATACAGTCATCCCCAAGATTTTGGGCAAGGCAGGGTATGCCTCCTGGTTCATCGGATTCACATCCAATGCGGTTACGCTGGCCTATACTCCGCGGAGTCGGGGAGCCAAACGGATCAACTCACGTAACTGGTATCGCATCGTCAGTCAGCCGGGCGTCGTCATCGGTCGGTCCAATCCGAATACTGATCCATCAGGGTACCAATTCCTGCAGATGTTATCCCTCGCTTCCGGGTATTACCACGAGCCGGATCTCAAGCAGAAAGTTCTGAAAAACGCCCCGAAGGACGCTATGCGAAATACGGAAACCTCTTTGACTTCGGCCCTGCAGCTTGGGCAGATAGATTACCTCGCCATCTATACATCATCAGCCCTATCGCACCATTTGGAATATCTGCACCTCCCGGCCGATATCGATCTCAGTAAACCGTCGAAAAGCGCCTTGTACGCGCGTGGGCGTGCAATGACTGCCAAGGGCGTTCTCCACGGCAAGCCGATCATTTATGCGGTGACAATCCCCAGTTCAGCCGATAATCGGACATGGGCGGTGGAGTATGTTCGCTTTCTGATCGGGCCTCAGGGCAGAAAAATCCTTGCCCGGAGTGGTTTCAAGCCCCTGCGGCATCCGTGGTCGCATGATTTGTCGAAGGTACCGGCCGCGCTGAAATCCGGCACGCAAGCCTGGCCGACGAAGTTGATGGCCGGCGGATAACGATCGCGCACCGCTTGGGCTACTCAGAAGAGGCGGGGATCAAACGAAGTCGGTCCGCGGGGAGCCTTACCCAAAGCGTTTGCCCCACCTCGATGTTTCCGGCCCGTGAGGGCAGTACCGAGGCGCGGAGTCCTGCAGGCCCTCCCGCCAACTCAAGCAGTGCTGTACGGCCACTGACTTGTAGTCTCTGAACGACCACCTGAAGGCAGTTCGCCCGATCTGCTGGCACCGAAGAGGACACTTCGATTTCTCCTGGACCAATCCCCGCGAAAAAGGGCGCATTCGGCAGTGATCGTTGGGCACAGGCAAATTCATGCTCTCCGATCCGGACACGGGCTGTCGAAGACGTTTTATCCAGGACCTCGGCAGGCCATAGATTGGTAATGCCAAGATGCGCGGCAACGCGCGCATCGGCCGGGCTGTGAAACACCACATCCGGTGTTCCCGTCTGGATCGCCTTCCCGTGCTCGAGAACAATCAGATGGCTGGCCAGAGACACGCCATCGATTATGTTGTGAGTCACATAAATGACGATGAGACCGCGTTCGACGAGGAATCTTTGAAGACTGGAGTTGAGGCTTCGCTGGCCAGCCAGATCCAGATTGGTCGTTGGCTCGTCCAGCAAAAGCACGGCGGGATCCATTGCCAAAGCGCGCGCAAACGCGACCCGTTGAGCCTGACCACTACTCAGTTGGTGTGGATAACGCTTACTTATGGATTCCAGGCCGAATTCCCTGATGAGCGGATCGATCCTCTCTCTTCGTCGGTACTGTTTCCCCCGCTTGACTGCAAACGAGATGTTCTGCATCACATTAAGATGCGGAAAGAGTGCCAAATCCTGTGGTAAGTAGGCGATGTGACGCCGCTCCGGCACTCGGTGGGTAATGTCGCGTCCGTCGAGTAGTATCCGTCCCGAAGCGGACTGGACAAACCCAGCCATGGTTTCCAGGAAAGTGGTTTTCCCGGCGCCGTTCGCTCCCATTACGGCCAAGCAATTCCCGGCTTCCAATGTGATAGCGATGGGGCCCAGGGAAAACCGATCGCGGTGGGCTTGCAGTCGATCGATTCGCAGTGTCATGCGAGTAATTGACGTTTACGCGAGATGATTCGCAGGATGAGAAACACGCACAGCGACACTACCAGAACGAGGAAAGACATGGCGATCGCCTGCGGAAGACCGAAGCGCAGAAACAAATTGTAGATTTTGACCGGGGCGGTCATGGGATAGTAGGCGATAATAACAACTGCTCCGAATTCACTGACTGCACGTGCGTAGCTCAGAGTGACAGCGCTAAGCAGCCCGCGCCAAGATAAAGGCAAAACGATGCGCCGTAGCGTATCCCAAGGGCCGGCCCCGAGGCTGCGTGCCACTTTTTCCAGACGTTGGTCGACCCCATCGAAGGCGATGCGTGCAGCGCTGACCGTGTACGGGGCACTGACGAAAAGCATGGCAACGACAATACCGGGGAGCGATCCCCAGAATCTCAAACCGAATGCATGATGGAAAGGGGCCCCCAGAAATCCCTGCCTGCCGTACACGAACAATATCGCGATTCCTGCGACTACGTGTGGCACAGTCAGGGGAAGATCCACGATGGTCTGCACAAGGCTCCGGCCTGGAAACCGAAAGCGGGAAAGCAACCAGGCTAGCGGGATACCGAGTAACCCGGATAGTGCAGCAGTGATTGCGCCGGCTTCGAAGCTCAAGATAATGGCGTTGCGTACCGAAGCATCCAGTACAGCGTCTTTCAGTTCATGTGGCGAAGATACCGCTCGAAGCGACATGACGGCCAGTGGAATAACGATGGAGGCCACGAACACACTGGCCAGCAAGGCAAATGGAAGAGTAGTCGTAAGTTGGCGGTTGGGGTTACGCATGGCTATCTGTGTGATGCAGAGATCAATTAGTAGAATTATATCGTCCGAATATAGGCCATAAATGAGGTTTTACCAGCGTTGAAGAGGAACGCTAAACGGTATTTTCGTTAGCTCGACCCCAGTCGTGTTAAAAATTGTTAAAAATAAAGAGACCCGACAGATTGAAACAAACATAAGGATCATACGTATATGCGCATAAGATATATTATGTCAATTAAAGAATATGGGTATTTAAGGCTTTGCCCCAAGCGATGACGACACGGCTCTTCATATAATCACTCTTATACAACTACTTACGAAGTATTTCTATAATAATTATTGCTATGGAACGGCTCTAGTCGTCTATTCCGGCCTGTCAAGCAAGATTGATCAACTTGCTTGAAAAGAATGGCCTGCGAGGATTTGAAGTAAGTTAGTCGCCGTATTCTCCTTATCGGAATCACCGTGAACGCCTTCGGCGAACAGATACTCGTCCTGCTGGCAGCGGCCGTGATCGCTGTGCCGTTGTTCCGCAAATATGGATTCAGTGCCGTGCTGGGCTATCTGGTCGCCGGCGCCGTGGTCGGTCCTTGGGCCCTCGGCCTGATCCGCAGCCCCACGGAAGTGCTGAGCTTTTCCGAAATGGGGGTCGTATTCCTGCTCTTTGTCATCGGGTTGGAATTGCAACCCGCCCGACTTTGGGCCTTGCGACGGCCCATATTCGGCACCGGATCGGCGCAGGTGGTGGCCACGACGCTGGTTCTGGCCCTGATCGCGCGTCTGCTGGGGTTGTCGCCAATGGCGGCTCTGATCGCCGGCTTCGGATTGTCCATGTCCTCCACGGCTTTCGTTTTACAAATGCTGGCGGAACGCAAGGAGCTCGGCACGCCTCAGGGCCGCACGGGTTTCTCGATTCTTCTGTTCCAGGATCTGGCGGTGATTCCGGTTTTGGTCCTGCTGCGGGTCTTCTACCAGCCAGCGGAACACACCGGATGGCTGTCGTTGTTGATAGCCGTGGCGGTGATCGCAGGGCTGTTTGCCGCCGGCCGCTACCTGCTGCGACCGATGTTTCGATTGGTCGCGACCTTTGGCATTCCGGAAACGTTCAGTGCGGCAGCTCTGCTGGTAGTACTCGGATCGGCTCTGGCGCTGAATGCCGTTGGCCTGTCCATGTCTCTGGGGGCATTTTTGGCTGGAGTGCTGCTAGCCGACTCCGAATATCGCCACGAGCTGGAGGCGAGCATTGAGCCCTTCAAAGGCTTGCTCCTCGGCCTGTTTTTCCTGGCGGTCGGTATGTCCACGAACCTGGGACTTGTACTCGACCATCCATTGCTGGTCATCGGGCTCACTCTGGGGCTGCTGTTTATCAAGGGCGCCATCCTTTATATCATCGGAAAATTGTTCCGAATGCCGACCCGTGCTGCCCGCGCCCTCGCCTTCACCCTGCCTCAGGGCGGTGAATTCGCCTTTGTGCTGTTCGGCGTAGCCGCAGGCATTGGTCTCCTGCCCCACTCCACTGCGGACATTCTGATTCTCGTTGTGGCCTTTTCGATGGCACTCACGCCCTTCCTGGTGGCCTTTAATACACGCGTGCTGGATCCGTGGTTCGACCGCTCGCAGCCAGCGCCGTTCGACCGCATCGATGAACCGGGTAATCCGGTCATCATTGCCGGTTTTGGGCGTTTCGGCCAGATCGTCGCTCGCGTACTCAGGATTCGTCAGATTCCATTCACCGCACTCGAAATCAGCTCTGAGCAGGTCGATGTTGTGCGCCGCTTCGGTAGCAAGATCTACTACGGCGACGCGTCGAATCTGGAGCTGCTGCGGGCAGCCGGGGCCGGTGATGCGAAATTGTTCGTCCTGGCTATCGACGACGTCGAGTCTTCGATGCGCACGGCCGCAATGGTGCGCCACAACTTTCCCAATCTGACGATCTATGCGCGTGCGCGCAACCGCTACCACGTGCATCTGCTGATGGAACTCGGGGTTACGCATATTGTGCGTGAGACTCTGCTGTCGAGCCTCGATCTGACCGCCCGGGTTCTCGGTGGTTTGGGGGTTTCCGAACACGAAGCGCGACGCACGCTCGACATCTTTAGCCGTCACGACGAGGAGACGCTCAAGCGTCAATTCGCGGTCTTTCGCGACGAAGACAAGCTCATCCAGAGCGCGCGTGATGCTGCGGTGGAGCTGGAAACGCTGTTCGAGGCCGATACCGGGTCGGCAGACGCTCACGCACAGGCAGCCGCGAACCAGCCAGACTGATTCTGATCGGCAAGTTGGCCCTCCTCAATCCGGGTATCGCATGCATCGACCCGCTAGAATGTTACCTATCGCGGTTCAATGCTTTTTGCGAGGGGATACAGGATGGATTACCGATACATTCGCTTTTTTCGTGAGATCGGCGTTGACGATGTGGCCTCTGTGGGCGGCAAAAGCGCCTCGCTGGGCGAAATGTACCAGGCGCTTCAGAATCAAGGCGTGCGGGTGCCGAACGGTTTTGCTATCACCGCAGACGCCTATCGCTATCTGCTGACCAGCGGCGGCATCGGCTCCGCTCTCAGGCAAGCCCTGGACGGCGTGCGTGCAGACGATGTGTCTACCCTGACCACTGCCGGGGCTCAGGCCAGAAAACTGGTCTATGAAATCGAATTGCCGGAAGATCTGAAAAAAGAAATTCTCAGTGCTTATAAAGAGTTAAGAGAAGAATATGGAAACACTCTGACCTTGGCGGTACGCAGCTCGGCCACCGCCGAAGATCTGCCCACGGCCAGCTTTGCCGGTCAGCAGGAAACCTACCTCAATGTCCGCAACGACGCAGAACTGATCGACACCTGTCGCCAGTGCTTTGCAAGTCTCTTCACCGACCGCGCCATCAGCTACCGTGCCAAGCGCGGATTCGACCACTTCGAGGTGGCGCTTTCGATCACCGTCATGAAAATGGTACGTTCGGACATCGGCGCCTCGGGCGTGATGTTTTCGCTGGACACCGAATCGGGTTTCCGGGATGTGGTGTTCATCAATTCTGCGTGGGGACTGGGCGAAAACATCGTTCAGGGTTCGATGGAACCGGACGAATTCTACGTCCACAAGCCCACCTTCGAGGTCGGACACCGTGCCGTGTTGCGCCGCCACCTGGGCGACAAGCATCTGACGATGGTCTATGCCGACGCCGGCGATGCCGAGCGCGTGCGTAATGAGGACACGCCGGAAGACAAGCGCCTGCGTTACTCGATCAGCGACGAGGATGTGCTCACTCTGGCCGATTACGCGCTCAAGATCGAGCGCCACTATTCCGAGCGCGCTGGCGAGCCCCGGCCGATGGACATGGAATGGGCCAAGGATGGCGAAGACGGCCTGATCTATATGGTTCAGGCACGTCCGGAAACTGTGGCGTCGCAGGAGGAAGCTAACGTACTCAAACATTACCGGTTGAAGGCCACGGGCAAAGTGATCCTGAGCGGCCGCGCGGTGGGCAGCAAGATCGCCAGTGGACCCGTGCGAATCGCCAGGGATCTGTCCGCCCTGACCGAATTCAAGCCGGGCGAAGTGCTGGTGACCGATACCACCACGCCCGACTGGGAACCGGTGATGAAGGATGCTGCTGCCATCGTCACCAACCGTGGCGGGCGTACTTGCCATGCGGCGATCGTGGCCCGTGAACTGGGTATTCCGGCTATTGTTGGCACCTCGGAGGCAACCCGCCTGCTCAAACCGGGACAGCAGGTTACGATTTCCTGCGCCGAAGGCGATACCGGCAATGTGTACGAAGGCGAGCTGGAGTTCGAGGTGGAACGCACTGACCTCTCCGCCCTGCCCCGGCCGCAGACCCGCATCATGGTCAACCTCGGCAACCCGGCGCTCGCATTCAAGACGGCGTCGCTGCCCTGCGACGGCGTAGGCCTGGCACGGCTTGAATTCATTATCAACGAGTCGATCAAGGCACACCCGCTGGCCCTGCTGCACCCCGATCAGGTTACGGATGCGCCCGCCCGACAGGCGATAGAAAAATTAATAGGAGGCTATGCGGACGGACGAGAGTTTTTTATCCAGCGTTTGTCCGAAGCGGTGGCCACCATTGCTGCGGCGTTTTATCCGCGCCCAGTCGTGGTGCGTATGTCCGACTTCAAGAGCAACGAATATGCGGCGCTGATTGGCGGCGCGGCTTTCGAGCCAAAGGAAGAGAATCCGATGCTCGGCTTTCGCGGCGCTTCGCGTTACGCCCATCCCAAATACGCCGAAGCCTTCGAGCTCGAATGTGCAGCCATGAAACGTGTGCGCGAAACCATGGGACTCGCCAACGTTATTCTCATGATCCCTTTCGTGCGCCGGGTGGCGGAAGCCGATGCCGTGATTGCCTTGATGGAGAAGTTTGGACTCAAGCGCGGCGAGCACGATCTCAAAATTTACGCTATGTGTGAAATCCCCAACAATGTGCTACAAGTGGATGAATTTGCAAAGCGTTTCGACGGTTTTTCCATCGGCTCGAACGACCTCACCCAGCTCACACTCGGCGTGGACCGGGATTCGGAAATCGTGGCCGCCGCCTTCGACGAGCGCGACCCCGGCGTCAAGCAGATGATTCGCATGGCGGTCGAGGGCTGCAAGCGCAACGGCATCCACTCCGGGCTTTGCGGGCAGGCGCCTTCGGACTACCCCGAAATGGCGCGATTCCTGGTCGAAATCGGCATCGAATCGATGAGCCTGAATCCGGATACGGTGCTCGCCACTACGCAGCAAATCCTCGCTATAGAGAAGGAACACGGGCAAAGACCGCGTACGGAGAAGTCTGGTGCCTGAAGTTTTTAAGGTTTTGCGCTAAGCTGAATTACTGCATGTTGTTTTGCGTCAGAACTTGGCTGACGCCCTGCCCTGATTTCCGGAGATTCGAATTATGAAACCACTACAGACACTACACGACAAAGGTGAAAGCATCTGGCTGGACAACATACGTCGCGGCATGTTGACCAGTGGGGAATTGAAACGCTACATCGATAAATACGTGCTCACGGGGCTAACCTCGAACCCCACGATTTTCGAACACGCCATTGCCAGCGGCAGCGATTATGATGAGAGCATCGCACGTCACCGTGATGACAAGCATCCCGACGTGGAAGGCATTTTCTTTGAGCTCGCGATCGAGGATCTTATTCAAGCTGCGGATCTGTTCCGCCCCATATACGACAAGACGAAAGGCGGCGACGGTTTCGTCTCGCTCGAGCTATCGCCCGAACTGGCCGACGATACGAAAGGATCCATCGCCCAGGCGCAGCGGCTCGCCGGCCGCGCCGACCGCCCCAATCTGTTGATCAAGGTGCCGGGCACGAAGGCCGGCACGGGTGCCATCGAGGAACTGATTTACCAGGGCATCCCGGTCAACGTCACTCTGCTCTTCTCCGCCGAACAGTACGTAGCTGCAGCTGAGGCCTACATGCGCGGCATCGAACGACGCGTGGAAGAAGGTAAGGATGCAAATGTCGCCTCGGTAGCATCTCTATTCATCTCGCGCTGGGACAAGGCCAGCGTGGACGATCTGCCCGACGATCTCAAGAACAAGCTCGGCATCGCGGTCAGCATGCAGGCCTACCGTGAATACCGCAAGATTCTTGGCTCCGAGCGCTGGAAGAAACTCGCGGATAAGGGTGCCCGACCGCAAAGAGTGTTGTGGGCGAGCACCGGCGTCAAGGACCCCAGTCTGCCCGAGGGCTATTACGTAACCGAGCTGGCCGCACCGGACACGGTCGCCACCCTGCCCGAGGAAACCTTGTTTGCCTTTGCCAAGAACGGCGAAGTGGACGGCCTGCTCGACGATGACGGCGGTGATTCCGACGAGGTGATGAAAGCCATCAACAAGGCGGGCGTGGACACCGACGAACTGGCAAGTAAGCTGCAGGAAGAAGGCAAGCAGAAATTCAGCGATTCCTACCACAAGCTGCTCGCACGCATAGAGAAAAAGCTTGCCGAACTGCGCGAAGCGAGTAGCCGTGAAAGCGAAAGTCTGGGCAAGCTGACGAAGGGCATTGAAGAGACGATCCAGGCGCTCGACAAGGACAACGCCGTAGCCCGGATCTGGGAACGTGATCACACGTTGTGGCAGAAAGACCCAACCGAAGTCAGCAACCGGCTCGGCTGGCTCGACTCGCCGACTCAGATGCTGGAGGAAGTGCCGCGTCTGAAAGCGTTCGTCGAAGGGCTCAAGAAAGACGGTATCACTCACGTGTTGTGGAGCGGCATGGGCGGTTCCAGTCTGTTTCCGCAAGTTCTGCAGCACGCCTTTGCCGATGCCGGCGGACTCAAGATGATCGTGCTCGACAGCAGCAATCCGGTCACCGTGAACGATGCAATCGAAGCCCTGCCGCTCGACAAGACGCTGTTCCTGTTCGCCTCCAAGTCAGGCGGTACTCTGGAAACCCGCTGTCATCTCGATTTGTTCTGGTCGAAGAACGATGACCCGTCGCATTACGCGGCAATTACCGACCGCGGATCGGAACTCGGAAAAATAGGCGAAGAGCGCGGTTTCCGTCAGGTGTTTTTCAACAACCCCGACATCGGCGGACGATACTCCGCCCTCTCCCACTTCGGCCTGGTGGCGGCAGCGCTGCTCGGTGTGGATGTCCAGGAATTGCTCGAACGCGCGGGGCAGATGATTGCCGCCTGCAAACCTGATCACTCGACAGCTGACAACCCCGGTGTACGCTTCGGTGCGGCAATCGGTTATGCGGCGCTGCACGGATGCGATAAATTGACGCTCATTCTGCCGCCGGAAATTGCTCGCTTCGGCGCCTGGCTCGAGCAGTTGATTGCCGAGTCTACCGGCAAGCATGGCGTCGGCATCCTTCCCGTGGCGAATGAACCGCTCGGCCTGCCCAGGGTGTATGGCGACGACCGTTTCTTCGTGTGTATTGGCGATGTGCCCGACATCGGCGCTGTCGCCAGCACCGATCACAAGGCGCAGAACAATACGCTCGGCGCGCTCAAGAACACCGTGCATCCGGTAATCCGTTTGCCCTACGTGGATCGCTACAGCATCGGGGCCGAATGTTTCCGCTGGGAATTCGCCATTGCGATTGCCGGCAAGGTGCTTGACATCAACCCCTTCGATCAGCCCAACGTGGAAGCTGCGAAAAAGGCCGCTGGCAAGGTGCTCGAAGAAGGCGTTCCCGACCTGCCCGTAACCGCTGCCAGTGAGGCTCTGAAGGTCGTCAAGCCAGGCGACTATGTGGCCATTCAGGCCTACGTTGAAGCCGACTCAAAGCACTACTCGGACCTGCAGAAAGCCCGCGTCGCCTTGCGTGACCAACTGGGCGTCGCCACTACGCTCGGCCTCGGCCCGCGTTACCTGCATTCCACCGGGCAGTTGCACAAGGGCGGGCGCAATAACGGCGTGTTCATTCAGATCGTCGACGACCTCAGTCCCGACGTTGCTATCCCCGGGCGCAAATACGGCTTCCGTCAGTTGTTCGAGGCCCAGGCGGCGGGCGACTACGAGGCATTGCAGGAACACCAGCGACGTGTTTATCGCGTCGCGTTGGAGGATTTTCTGAAAGCTGTCGGTTCGGCAGCCATTGAGGACAGGAGAGACGCATGAAAATAGGAATGATCGGACTGGGGCGCATGGGCGCCAACATGGTGCGGCGAATCGGCAAGGACGGCCACGAAGCCGTGGTGTACGACGTCAACTCGGATGCCGTGAAAAAAATGGCCAAGGAAGGCGCCACCGCGGCGGAATCGCTCGAGGACATGGTCAAGGCTCTGCCCTCGCCGCACGTGCTGTGGATGATGCTGCCGGTGTCCTTCGTGGACGAAACCATCGAAAAACTCCTGCCGCTGCTTGACGAGGGCGACATCCTGATCGACGGCGGCAATTCCAAGTGGCTCGATGACATTCGCCGTTCCAAGCAGGTAGCAGAAAAAGGTATTCACTACATTGACGCTGGCGTCTCAGGCGGCGTGTGGGGGCTGGAACGTGGCTATTGCGTCATGGTCGGCGGCAACAAGGATGCGTGCAAACATATCGACCCCATTCTCAAGGCGCTGGCCCCCGGCAAGGGTTCCGCGCCGGAAACGCCGGGACGCGGCGAACGCGAAGGCACCGCGCCCGACGGTTATCTGCGTTGTGGCGAATCCGGTGCCGGACACTTCGTGAAGATGGTTCACAACGGTATCGAATACGGCATCATGGCTGCTTACGCCGAGGGGTTTAATGTGCTGCGCCATGCCGACATGGGTAGCAAGAAACGCGAGGAAGATGCCGAAACCGCCCCGCTCGCCGATCCCGAGGCTTACGGTTACGAGATTGACATTCCCGAAGTGGCCGAAGTGTGGCGGCGCGGTACCGTGATCCAATCGTGGCTGCTGGACCTCTCAGCCGATGCGCTCGCGCGTGATCCGAATCTGCAAAAGTTCGAGGGCCGCGTATCTGACTCCGGTGAAGGCCGCTGGACTGTGCAGGCTGCTGTCGAAACCGGCGCGCCGGCGCCCGTTCTGACCCTGGCTCTGTTCGAACGTTTTGCCTCGCGCGGTGAAGGGCACTTCAGCGACAAATTGCTCTCGGCCATGCGCAGCGAATTTGGAGGCCATGACGAGAAGCAAGGAGACTAGGAATCTCTGATCTATTCATACGCGGTCGCGCCGGAGTCTTTGCGCGCGACTGGCAAGGAATGAGGAGAGAAGTTTGCTCATTGCAAATGAACGACGAATGATGCCGTCCAGGCGGGCGCAAAGGCCCGTCCCCTATGGGGTTTGGCCCCAAAGACCCGGCTGCTGCGTTGCCCGGCTTGACCGTAGTCCCCGCTACGGTGCTGCGCCGCGCGCCTTGCATCCGGGCCTTTGGGGCACAAACGCGATCCACGTATGAATAGATCAGAGGTTCCTTAATATGCAAAAAGAACAACCCGCCCTCAGTGATGCGCTGGTTCTATTTGGCGCGACCGGCGATCTGGCCTACAAGAAGATATACCCTTCGCTGATCCGGCTGGAAGCCGAGGGCGAACTGGACCATCCCATCATCGGCGTCGCTCGTTCCGGGTGGGGCATTGGCAAGCTGCGCGAGCACGTCAAGGCCAGCATCAAGGACTACGGCAACGGCGAGGACGAGAAGCTCGTCAAGCGTCTGCTCGATCGGCTGGAATATATAGACGGCGACTACCGTGAGGAAAAGACCTTTAACGAATTGAGCAAGCGCCTGGGCGATAGTGAATGCCCGCTATTCTATCTGGCCATTCCGCCCACGCTGTTCTGTTCGGTAATTGAAAGTCTGCACAAGGCGAAGCTGTCCAAGATCGGCCGTGTCGTAGTCGAAAAACCTTTCGGGCACAATCTGGAATCGGCGCAGGAACTTGATAGCACTTTACTCAAATTCTTCCCCGAAAAGCGCATCTTCCGCATCGACCACTACCTCGGCAAGGAACCGGTACAGAATTTACTCTACTTTCGTTTCGCCAACACTTTTTTGGAGCCGTTCTGGAACCGCACCTACGTGGAAAGTGTGCAGATCACACTCGCCGAATCCTTCGGCGTCGAGGATCGCGGCAGCTTTTACGATGAGGTAGGCGCGATCCGCGATGTCGTGCAAAATCATTTGCTTCAGGTGCTCTCCATCCTGATGATGGAACCGCCGGTCGCGAACGATCCCAATTCCATGCGCGACGAAAAAGCCAAACTGTTACGCTCGGTGCGCCCGCTTGATGTGGACAATATGGTGCGTGGGCAGTATGAGGGTTACCGTAAGATCGATGGCGTCAAACCCACCTCCACGCGCGAAACGTTTGCCGCGCTGCAACTGTCCATCGACAACTGGCGTTGGGCCGGTATACCGATCTTCATCCGCGCGGGCAAGATGCTCGCGGTCGACTCTCAGGACGTGATGGTGCATCTGCGCAAACCGCCACATGACGTGTTTAATGAACCGATCGCCTCCAACCCCAACTATGTGCGCTTTCACCTCGGTCCGAAGAGCATCGAAATCGGCATCGGAGCGCGCACCAAGCAACCCGGCGAAATCATGGCCGGCGACCAGACCGAACTGGAAGTTTCCAGCGATCCTTCCGCCGACGATCCGCCGTACCAGCGCCTGATCGGCGATGCCCTCAAGGGCGATCAGGAACTGTTCGCACGCAGCGACGCAGTGCAGGCCGCATGGCGCATCGTGGACGACGCGCTGGCCGCCGACACTCCGGTATACGGCTACAAACAAGGCAGTTGGGGACCCGCCGAAGCACACTCCATGGCGGCCGCTTACGGCGGCTGGTTCGATCCCGAGGGTTGAATTCCGTGTCATCACCCTGTCTGTGGCTGGCACGGCATGGAGAGACCGACTGGAGTGCGAGCGGCAAGCACACTGGCCGCACCGATGTGTCGCTCAACGCACGCGGACGCGAACAGGCCGTAGCGCTCGGCAAAGGGCTTGCCGCGCTCAACGTGCACTTCGACGCCGCGTGGACCTCCCCGCTCGGCCGGGCACGTGAGACGGCACGTTTAGCCGGCTTCGGGAACGCAGTGGTCATGGACGACCTTGCCGAATGGGATTACGGCGTATTCGAGGGCCGCAAGACAGCCGATATTCGCCTAGAATTGAACGATTCGGACTGGCTGATCTGGACTGCCGATATCCGTGACGGCGAAACAACCCAGACTGTCGGCAAGCGTGCCGATTCGGCCATCGCTACCTTGTTGGGTAGCGGTGACGCCCGCAATGTGATCGTCTTTGCCCACGGCCACTTTCTGCGCATGTTCGCAGCACGCTGGATGGGTCTTGCCGCCGACGCCGGACAGCATCTGGCGCTTGCTACCGGTACGCTGTCGATTCTGGGCTATGAGCACGAATACCGTGTGGTCGAACGCTGGAATGCTCCGCTTCAGACAAAGGATTCGTAAATGGAAATCGAAGTCTGCGAAAGCAAGGAAGACGCCGCTGCACAAGGTGCGAAACTGATTGCCGAACATGTCGCGGCAGCCATCGTTCAGCGCGGCCACGCCTGCATTGCAGTCAGCGGTGGGCACACGCCCTGGGCCATGCTGACCCTGCTCGCCAAACGTAATCTGCGGTGGGACAAGCTGACGGTTTTTCAGGTAGATGAGCGCGAGTGTCCGCTGGAGAGTGACGATAGAAATTACAAGCATTTAAAGGAAGTGCTTCCCGTTAAATGTCATATTGAAGCCATGCCTGTCGAGGACTTCGAAGGCGGCAGCACGGCCTATGCTGGTCGGTTGCAAGCCCAGGCCGGTCAGCCCGCGGTACTTGATGTCGTGCACTTGGGACTTGGTCCCGACGGTCACACCGCCTCGCTGGTACCGAACGATCCGGTCCTTGATATTACGGACCGCGACGTGGCCTGGACCGAACCGTACCAGGGCCACCGGCGCATGACGCTGACCTATCCCATCATCAACCATGCACGTCTCGTGTTCTGGCTGGTCGATGGCGACGCCAAACGTGAGGCTCTCGCGCGCTTGATGGCCGGCGACACAGAAATCCCCGCCGGCCGTATCCACGCCAGACGCCAGTTCGTAATAGCCGACACCACAGCCGCCGCCAACCTGAAAAAGTAGAAGTGGGTGCTCCGACAAGATGTCAGCGCTCCCTCAGACGTAATGGACTCGCCGCCGACTCGCGCATAAAGTAAAATTACGCGTATAGCCTGCTCAAGAGAACGCTCCGTGAACGAAGAATTCGAAATCGTCGCCCTCTACCCCTCCGAAATCCTCGATTCCCGGGGCAACCCGACTGTGGAAGTCGAATGCGAACTGGCCTGCGGACTACGCGGACGTGCCGCAGTCCCTTCCGGTGCCTCTACCGGCGAGCGCGAAGCCACGGAACTGCGCGATGGCGACAAGAAACGCTATGGTGGCAAAGGTGCACTGAAAGCCTGCCATGCCATCGAGAATACGATCGAGCCGGACCTGGTCGGAACCGACGCCCGTTGCCAGGCGGCCGTAGATGCTCGGTTACTGGAGCTGGACGGCACACCTAACAAGTCCAAACTCGGCGCCAATGCCATGCTCGGCGTCTCCCTCGCCGTCGCACGTGCCGCCGCACGAGCCTCGGAACTGCCCTTGTTTGCCTACCTCGGCGGCGTCGGTGCTCACACTCTGCCCGTGCCGTGCATGAACATCCTTAACGGCGGCGTCCACGCCAACTGGGAAGGCCCGGACTTTCAGGAATACATGATTGCAC